>JBARPA010000189.1:0-5844 GCA_049642665.1 Candidatus Zixiibacteriota bacterium | reverse complement strand
GTGGGTGAGACCGTAGACAAACGTTTGGGACCCTTTCCTTCAGGGGTGAAGGTGTCCAGATATAACACAATGTCATCACCTGAGGTATCTGAAATGCGGATGTTATTGACACTGTAAATAGCCACTTTTGGATCGTTATCCACCAGATCCGGACAATAGATCTTAACCTCCATACCAGGAGAGTTCACAACAGCTGGATAGCGTTCATCATTATCAAAGGTAGAGCTGGAATCCACGTCCACATAGACTTCGGCTGAATCACCTTCCGAAACATCCATTCGTTCACAAGGTTGCAGGTGAATCATAAAGGTGTGCTCGGCATTTCTGGTAACGTTGAGCTTATTGGGAGTGAGGAAAAAGTTGCATATCTTTTCAGCTATCTCAATTCTCCCAAGTTCATAGAGGCACCTGGTGGAGGAAAAACTTGAGTACCAGAAATTGCCGTGCGGATCAAATCCCATTCCCTCAAGGAATATGCCGCCTTCACCCCCTGGATAGGCATACTTTTTTATAAGATTCCCCTCTCTTTCGTATTGATAAACCGTATCGGTGAACATCTCAGCAACATAGATCCAGTTCCCCACAGCTTCCAGTCCATTCAGATGATCACCGAAATCTGAAACGCTATGGTGGAATTCCAGTGTCAAAGCATTCTCCGGTGGTGCCCAGGAATAAACATCTCCGGATCTCTCACCAATCCACCAGCGTGTTCCATCGAACCCCAAATCCTCCGAGCGCCCGTAAAAGATTGTATCCCGGGGAATGGGTGGGATCTCAAGAGTATCCAGAATATTCCAGTTCCAATCAAACTTGATTATACCATATACATACTCCGGACCACCAGCGTAATGAAGTATCGTGCTCTCGTATCCTGCTGCCCAGCCAGTATTGACATCTGCAAAATGGAGACTCGTGAGGGAGGAGGATGTTCCGGAAGCTTGAGGAGACCAATTGCTCCCACCGTCAGTGGTGCGCAGTATTGTACCATTGTAACCCACTACCCAACCAGTATTAGCGTCGGTATAATATACGCCTGTGAGGTGATTTGAAGTTCCAGAAGTCTGGGGATTCCAACTGTTACCTCCATCAGTGGTATATAGGATCGTTCCATTATCTCCCACTACCCATCCGGTGCTCGCATCTGCGAAATATATACTGGAAAGGTGATCTGAACTTCCAGAACTCTGAGGATTCCAGCTATTGCCCCCATCGGTAGAGTGTAAGATCATGCCATTGAATCCTACTGCCCAGCCAATATTGGCATCTGCAAAATAGACGTCGAAAAGTGGATCGAAAGTTCCGGAAATTTGAGCATTCCAGTTGTTTCCCCCGTCGGTTGTTTCCAGGATTGTGCCACCGATTCCTGCTGCCCAACCAGTATTAGCATCATCAAAAAAGACACCAAAAAGGTGACTGGCAGTTCCAGAGGTCTGGGGATTCCAGTTGATTCCGCCGTCGCTCGTATGCAAGATAGTGCCCACAAATCCCACTGCCCAACCCGTGTTGGTATCTGTGAAATAAATCCTCTGCAGGGGAAATGAAGTTCCAGAAATTTGAGGATTCCAGTTACTTCCCCCATCTGTGGTGTGTAGGATAACTCCCCCCCAACCAGCCATCCAGCCATTAGCCCCATCTGTAAAATGTACGCTCAAAAGAGGATTTGAAGTTCCGGAGATTTGAGCACTCCAATTAGCCGCCCCAGAAATCAAATCAATGGTTGGCCCATAATATACGTAATCAGGATCGACGTGGAAGGCACTGGCATGTTTGCAAGGTGAGGGAAGCGGAGAGGAGGACAGAATATTGCCTGAGAGATCGACACGGTAACCTGAATCTTTTAGGCAGTTTGCAAACCATAGATAATCCCCATAACCGTCCACACCAACAGGCCAGATGCTATCACTTTCAGGGAAACAAATGCTATCTACTACTGCAAAGCTGTCAACCACCTGCGCAGGAGCTTCCCAGGCAAAAACAGCAATTAAGGCCAGCATAATCGAAAACATCACTTTTTTTGACATGAAACGCTCCTTCCTCTATGTAGTTTATTTACTTTTATTCACCTATCATGATTTGACATTCAAAATAAATACCTTCAAGTTTATAACAAAAACCCCTGGATTAGAGGTTTAAATAAATACATCTGGAAAGATCATCAGGTGGCCAAGAGCTCTTACAGTTGGCTGCCCCGGGAAACATTGCAAAAATAGACAGGACAGAGACCTTTAAACCAATGGAAATTAATCAACGTTAATCTGACACTCATCATAGTAAGAGCCCAACCTGATCTCTAAACCCTCTGTGCCTGAATAAAAGATTATTAACGTTACCGGCTGTAATTATCAAAGTCTCAAGAACCTGGCATCTCGCCACACGTCTGACTTAATTATTATAAATAATTTAAGTTGATTTGTCAAGGAAGAAAGCTTCCCGGTGTAAAATATTTTAAAATGATTAAATTAAAAAAAGCAGGAGATGGGACCTGTCAGCCGGGCAGGCGAATGCGATTTGGAATTCCCTGTAACTCATTGAGAAATAGGCTACTGCAAAGAGAAACAATAGTTGAGAACTTTCTGGTAGCCCTTTACACCCGGTAAAACTTCAAGAAAACCCAATTGAAATTGAGAGGGTAGGACAAGGTCTCCTGACCTTGTTCCCTCATTTCTGGGTCGGGAGAGCCAGAACTACCCATTTTCGTCCCCACATATAGTAACCCCACCTTGCCCCCAAGAAGGGGTGACCCCTGTTGAGGTTAACATTCTTGTTCTGTCAGGTCTTGCCTGCCCTGGCGGGTGTGACCTGAAAGCTTCGTTAACATAAGCACATATTCAGACTCCCGGTATATGCTTATAAGCTCTATCCAACGCCAGATTCAGCCGCGCACGGTAGCGCCCCGCTTGCAAGTTGTTATGAGCCTTTCTCCATCAGATCGTGCGTATCGGTTTCACCGGTGCGTGTGAATCCCAGCTGTTTGTAGAACGCCAGCGCCCGGGGGTTGACCTTCAGGATGCGGAGGCGCACTGGCAATCCCAGTCGATGTGCTTCCTCCATGATCAGCAGCATGCACTCATGACCGATGCCCTTGCCTTGATGCTCTGGCAAGAGAAATAGCTGATTCAGTCTCACGCAGTCAGGCGCCACGACCACTGCCATAATCCCGATATCTGTACCGACCAGGTTGATGACCCGGAAATCTTGCGCCCTAAACCGCTGTTCATGAAGCTGCCGTTGTTCGTCTTCATCCCAACCCCAGACCTTCTCCACATACTCCCTGAACGCAGCCCGCTTTACGCAGTAGGCGAACTCGCTATCCTCCGGCCTGGCTTTTCTTAACGTGAGATTGTCCATGGGCTCATAACATTCTTTATATTGATCTGCATAATACCCACATACTATTGTGTGTGTCATATAAGATACGCACTGGGTCAGGAGACCTGGAATTACCCATTTTTGTTACCGCATATCGTAGCCCCACCTTGCCCCCAAGGTGGGGGATTAAAAGATTTGGAGTGAAGACCTTTGGGTTCTCTAAATATTTCTTTGTCACCCTAAGGTGAAGCTAAAGTTTCACATTCCAGAATGGTGTCAGGAGCACGGGGCTCCTGACCTGCAAACTACAACCTGGTAATCCATTCTGAATGAAAAAACGTATAGTCTCTTTACTTCAACAGAATCACTTTTTGTGTTTCTGAGAAATCCTCAAAATTCAATCGAATAAAGTACGTTCCACTTGCTACCTTATCAGCTGTCCATTGAATATGATGCTCTCCTGCCTGTAGCGGTCCATCAAAGAGAGTCGATACCTCCTGTCCCAGCACATTATACACTTTCAATTTTACCCAGCCTGAATTTTTCAAACTGAAACGGATATTGGTTGATACATTAAACGGGTTGGGATAAGCGGGCAAGAGTTTAAAGGTTTTTAGATGGCTTGCTACTTCCTCCTCGGCTATACCCACTTCGGTTACATGTGTGGTGTAGATACCGTTTCCATGCGTGGCCACAGCAACATAACCATCCGATTGACGCACATCGATCATATCAACGACGATATTACCGATTGTGGACGCTCCCTCCTGGACCCACAGGGTATTCATTCCGTTCAGTTTGGTTGTGGAGAACAGACCCACGCTGGTTCCTGCAAAATAGATAGCTCTGTCGTTAACATAGAGGATGGAAACCCATCGCACAGAAGGACCCGCGCCACTACCATCGGGGTTTTCCTCTAAATTGCCGCTCACAGGCGTCCAGCTGTTTCCACCATCTTCGGAGTAACCTATGCTGACAACACCATAATTGGGAGATACAACCATCAACTTATTTGCATCTCTGGGATCCACGGCAATGCAATGAATGTAAGCATAGGGTGGTAGGTTGTCGGTGGAAAGCTTTACTGGCACAGGCTGTCCTTGATGAGGATTGTCCATCTTGAACAGATCACCATATATAGAAGCATAATACAATCTCCTGGGTTCTGCTTCGGACATACCCAGAGCTGCAATGTAATAGTCTTTTACGTTGTTCAGCTGCGCCCAATTAACATCTGTGGGCACTGGTGGAAATACCCAGGGTATTTCGGTCAAGTCAGAATTGCGCCACACCTGGGTTCGCCAAGGCAGATACATTATCCGGGTATCATGAGGATCAAGGATAAATGGGGGAAGCCACAGACTGCCACCCAGCAGCGCAGTAGGTGTAATCTGTGTCCAGCGATGTTCTCCACCAGGAAAAGAATGTCGCCATAGCATGAAAGTCGCAGCTTGACTGGTATAGAAATATTCCCCTCCGTCACTGATCTCTGAAAAGCCGCCATCTGTTGCTCCTTTAAATATCGATGTCCAGGGAGTTTGCGGGTCGGATGAGGTTGTGAAAAGCCACGAGTTGTCCTGTGTTCCCCCTAAAATGGTTTCACTGCCTGGCGTTTCATGATCAAGGGCAATGGTATAAAATTGCGCAGTGACGTAACCATTGTTCAATGATTCCCAATCGATCCGGGTTCCATTGGGCGTAGAGTCAACCTCTGCGACGTTATCGTTGGTTTTGAACAATCCGCCATCGTTTCCCACAATCATGGCACTCGGGTCTGATGGATAAAATGCAATAGAATGCTGGTCAACATGAAAATCATCATAGGCGCCAATCACTTCCCAGGATTGTCCCCCATCGGTGCTCCGATATAGGCCAACGGTTCCCAGAAACAACGTGTTCTCATCGTCAGGTTTTACGTAGAGAATCAGCATGTTCCCGCCATAGGTGATCATTTCTCCCCCGAATGGCAGATTTGTAGAGAGGTCTGTCCAGCCAACGCCCGCTTCGTATTTTCTTAATTGCTGTTTTAAATGAGCTACTTCAACCAGAAAATAGATGACATTCTCGTTGGAAGGCGTAATACCGATGACAGTTTTTACCGTTGTGTCCGGCCAATCCACAGGAGAGATATTTTCCCAGGTCTCTCCGTCAACAGACTTGTAAAGACCATTAGCCGGCCCTTTTCCGCCAACTGCAGCATAACATGTATCCTGACTGGTGAGTGCGATGTCAGTGTTGGGATAGTTTTCTCCAAAATTGAGGACATGTTGCCAGGAGTCCCCGCCATTCGTGCTTTTGAATAACCCGGTTGATGTTGCAGCAAAAACTCCATCCTCTCCAAAGGTTAAGATTTTCCAGACAAAGTCAAACGAATCGGTCATAGTAGGTGTTCCTGAGACAGTTGAAGGCAGAAGATACCAGCTTGTGCCATTGTCAGTGGATTTGAATATTCCATCACCTCTATAAGTAGCACCTGATGACAAAGGGACGGAAGCGCTGCCCCCTCCCCCAGAAGCCCATTCGCCCGTTCCATAA
>JBARPA010000188.1:0-2832 GCA_049642665.1 Candidatus Zixiibacteriota bacterium | reverse complement strand
AAACAGAGGGTTTCCAGCGAAGTTTTAGTCCGGGAGCAAGAGGATTTAAAAAAGGAAATCGCTGTCTGGTTTGAAAAAAAATACCAGTTCAAATTGAATCCTCTTACAGAAATTTTAATTGTTTCAGGAAAAAAGGAGGCTATAACCGGACTGACTTTAAGTTTTTTAAATCCAGGTGAATTAACTATAATTCCTGATCCCTCAGAGCCCATTTATCGTAATACTACCATCCTGGCCGGTGGTGAATCGGAGATCGTCCCTCTTCTGGAGAGAAATGACTACCTCCCTAACTTAGGTGTATTGTCGGATAAGACATTGAACCAGGCTAAACTTCTCTTTTTGAACTATCCCCATAATCCCACCTCTGCTATTTCGGATTATCAGTTTTTCAAGGAGGTGGTGGAAAAAGCAGCTAAATATAATATCCTGGTAATTAATGATGCCTCCTATAATCATATTTCCTATGAATCAACCGGGTTGAGTCTTTTGCAGGTCAAAGATGCTAAAAAAATCGGATTGGAGTTTCATTACTTTCCATCTGTGTACCACATACCTGGATTCAGAATGGGATTTTTGGTGGGAAATAGAGAAATCCTATCAGCCTTGAAAGCTGAGCAAGAAACCTTTACATCCGGGATTAATAGTTTTTCCATGGAGATCGCAAAAATCTCCCTTAAAAACTATTCTTTTGTCTGGAAGCAAATCAATTCTGAATTCCTTAAGAGGCGGGATATTGTTTTAGAAAATCTTGATCAGATAGGCTGGAAGTTAAAGAAACCTAAAGCATCTCCCTTTATATGGGTTAAGGTTCCACCCAAGTATTCCTCCCTGGGATTTACCCGGACGCTTTTAAGAAAGACAGGCGTTCTGGTCTTGTCTGGAACCGAGTTCGGGGAAAATGGCGAGGGGTGGATAAGACTGGCATTGAACTCGCCGGTCTCCCAATTAAAAGAGGCGGTTGAACGTATAAAAAAGCACTCTCATCTGTGGCAGAGAAGCTATCGGCCAAAAAGGAGAAAGAATGGGAACGATTAGACTGCATAATATGACCTTCTATGGATTTCACGGAGTCTCTTCCGCTGAACGTCAGACCGGAAGGCGATTTGAGGTGGATGTGGAGCTTTCAGTGGATCTGAATAAAGCAGCTCAAACCGATAAGCTTGCGGATACCATAAACTATACAGAAGTATATAATATGGTTCAAGACCTGGTTATGCAAAACAGATTTGCCCTTCTGGAAACTATTGCGGTCAGGTTAGCAGATCAGATAATTAAAAAATTCAAACCAAAAGACGTAACGGTCAGGGTGAGAAAGAAAATCCCCCCCATTCCCGGTAATCTGGACGATATCGAGGTGGAGGTAAAAAGAAAAAGTTAGCTAAGCTTAAGGAATTAGAGGTTACCTGTGTCTATTGCATATATAGGACTGGGTTCAAACTTAAACCACAAAATGGAAAGTCTGGATAAAGCTGTTGACCTGATCGAGCATAATTCTAAGGTTAAAGTGTTAAAACGCTCATCGGTCTATCAAACAGAACCCGTGGGCATAAAAGACCAGCCCTTTTTTTTGAATATGGTACTGGAGGTTGAAACTGAAATTTCCCCATTTGAGCTGCTCTTTTTACTTCAAGATATCGAGAGAAAGATGGGACGTAAAAGGGAAAAGAAATGGGGCCCCAGGAACATCGACCTGGACCTTCTGCTTTATGAGGATCAGGTTATCAATTCAGCTGAGTTAACCCTGCCCCATCCTCAGATGCATCTCCGAAAATTTGTGTTAGTTCCTCTTGCTGAAATCACAGAGGACAGGATCCACCCCCTGAATAAGAAAACTATCAGCGAGTTGTTGAAGGATCTGAAAGAGGATTCAAAGGTTGAACTTTTTATAAATTGAAATAATATGAAAGAGAACAATTACATAGTAATCGAAGGACTAATAGGTGTGGGGAAAACAGCTCTGGCTAAGCTTTTAGCCGAAAAGCTGGAAGCCAGGCTGATTCTGGAGGATTCCGAGGGCAATCCCTTTCTCAAGGATTTCTACAAGGACAGGGAAAGATATGCTTTTCAGGCTCAGATATTTTTCCTTTTGTCCCGGTTCAGGCAACAGCAGGAACTTCTGGAATATGATCTTTTTGCTCAAAGGATCGTAACAGATTATCTTTTCGCTAAAGATAAGATTTTCGCTTCGGTGGTTCTGGATGAGAAGGAATTTCATCTTTACGGGAAATTAATTTCATATCTGGAACGAAATATATCCAAACCGGATCTGGTAATCTATCTCCAGAGCACACCGGAGAAGCTTTTCCAGAAAATAAAGGAGAGGGGAAAGGAGTACGAAAAGGAAATTGAACTCAACTATCTTCTGGATCTGAATGAAGCCTATAATCGTTACTTCTTCCATTATAAGGAAACACCCCTTCTGGTGATAAACACCGATAATTTCGACTTTCTAAAAGAAGAGTCAGACTTAAAGGATTTATTGGAGAAGATAAAAAACCCCCATACCGGCACCAAATACTACACCCGCGGGTAGATTTTTTATTGTTTCTGGGCGAGATTAACTTTTCGTATATTAATTGGACATGGCTAAAGATAAAATCACGGTTAAGACCTTCCTTCGAATGAAGGAATCAAAAGAAAAAATCGCAGTTCTAACCGCATATGACTTCTTTACCGCCAGGATACTGGATAGTATCGGAATAGACTGCATACTGGTAGGTGATTCAGTCAATATGGTCTTTTATGGAGCGGAAACCACCCTCTCCATAGGAATGGATCAGATGATCTATCACACCCGGGCAGTATCCTCTGCCTGTGAAAAGGCTATGATAG
>JBARPA010000187.1:0-10930 GCA_049642665.1 Candidatus Zixiibacteriota bacterium | reverse complement strand
GAAGTATTAGTTCTTTAGTTGTTGGTTGTTGGTTGTTAGTTGTTGGTTGGGAAAAAGCTTGGGATGAGTTTATATATAAAAAAAGAAAAAGGATAGAAAAAAGAAACACCCTTTGATGAGTTAATTTTATCATCTATTTAGCCTTTTGGCTTTTGCATTTGTCGCTTGATTTCTTCTTTTAGTTTTTCAGCTCCTTCCAGTATAGCTTTAGAATAATCGTTATTCATAATATGGGCTTTGTTTGCCAGTACAAACCCCAATTGTTCTAAACTCTTTTTGTATTGAGCCTGGTTATAGTAAATATAGGCCAGCCAGTACCTGCACTCCACCTCCCCCATAAGATCATAATAGGGCGATGATTTAAAGTAATCCAAAAGCTCTTGATAGGTCTCCAGGGCTTCATCCCAATTCTTAATTCCAATATAAGTTTGTCCGTTCATCCAGAATATAAAGGGGTCGCTTGGATTAATTGATTTCAACTCCTCCCCCAGCTCCAATGCCTTTTGATATTCCTTTTCCTCTATATACACCCTCAAGAGACCGTATTTAGCCTCTTCTCTGGCATATCTCCCCTTTTCTGCGGATAATTTGTATTGTGCGATACCTTTTTCCCTGTCATCCCCGATAAAAGGCAGCCACCAGAAGATTTTCGATTTTATGCTGCCCCAGTAGTGATAAGCACCTAAACCGAAATAACAATCATAAAGTGTAGAGTCCATCTCCAGAGCTTTATCCAGATGGGAATTGGCTTTCCTCGCATCCTTGAACGCCCCCCACCAATTCCCTCGGAAGGATTTGTAAATACCTCTGTACCCGTAGGAGCCACCCAGATAAAAATTATCCTCAGCTGAATCAGAAGCATTATCTATTTTCCTTTCACCTTTGGCTATGGCAGTATCCACATACTTCTCAAAGTGGGCTTTATAATTTTCATTCCGGTAGTCGTCTATCAAAGCCTGGTAGGAGGCAGCTATAAAGAAATACCCAACAGGTTCCTCTGGATACTCTTCGATTATTTTTTTGAACTCAGCTATCCCCTCATCGAATTTATCTTGATGTATAAAGTCTATCCCCTTCTGTATTGTGGAGTCCACATCGTCAGTCACTGTGCCTTCGGAAAATGCTTTGGAGAAAAATAAAAGTTCTATGATTAGAATGTAGAAAGCTATTTTATTTTGAATCATCATTAAAAATCAGCTCTGCCGGCGATCAAATCCTTAGTTAATTTGTCTATATCCGCATATTGGGCCAATCTTACTATATCTTTAAGAAAATGAAAGTAGTCCTCTATAAAAGAGGATGCGGAGATAGTCTGTCCCTCTATGGATGTTATCTGAGTCTTATTACACAAATCGAAAAATCCCTGTCTTTTTGTGGTGATTTTTTTAACATCCTTCCAGTCTAAAATCAGAGATCTGCCTTTGCCCAATTTTAACTTCTTTGATGTTATGCCTTTGTCATCCAGGCTCAGGAGATGGTAATTATAATCCAGACGTATGCCTAAGACCACAATGATGGTGATGACCAGAAAAAACAATCCTCTTGCGGGATTACTAAAGAAGCTGAATATGGCCAGGAGAAAAATAATTATGGCGATTAAGACAAAAACGATCCTTATCTCAATTCCCCAGTATCTGTATAGGGCTGTGTTCTCCTCCACTATTCTTTCCAATCAAGGTTCCTTTTTTAGATGAAAACCTAAATAATTGCAAGGGAAAAAGCAAGCTATTTTTGAGAGTGGGTTCTTGTGTGTAGAGTTTTAAATGCTGGATTGTTAAGTTTACAGAAGATTGCTCCTTAACTTTTTACTTATTTTATCCAGGAGATGATTCTGGTAAGATTTTTTCATTGTATTATAATCTTTAAGCTTTCTCTTTTGCTCTTTCAACCATTTTTTAGTGAAAGTCCCATTTTTTACCTGAGCTAAGATCTTTTTCATATGATCTTTATTTATTACTTTTTTACCTGAAACATAGGATCCATATTCGGCTATTTGTGAGATGCGGTTGTACATCCCTGCTATTCCATACTTTTTTATAAGCTCGACTATGAGATCGATCTGATGAACGCACTCCAGATATGCGTTTTCCGGTGGAAGTCCGTCCTCCACCAGGGTCTCAAATCCTGACTTGAGAAGTTCAGCCAATCCTCCGCACAATACTGCCTGTTCACCGAAAAGATCGCCAATGGCTTCGTCCCTGAATGTGGTCAGCATAGCTCCGCCCCTGGTGGCGCCTATGGCTTTAGCATAAGCTAATGCGATCTTTTTGGCTTTTTTGCTGTAATCTTTTTGAACTGCGATAAATGAGGTTATCCCCTTTTTATCCAGAAACCTTTGCCTGATCAGTTCGCCTGGTCCGTGAGGGGCTACCAGTATGACATCCACAAATTTGGGAGGTATTACCAAATCGAAATGGATACTGAAGGCATGAGCAAAGATCAAGGCATCTTCAGGTTTGAGATGATCTTTTATCTGGTTATCAAAAATATCCTTATGTAAATGATCGGGGGCCAAAATTGCAATTAAGTTGCCCATCTCTGCTGCTTTTTCTGTAGGATAAACAGTGAAGCCGTCCCTTTTGGCTTTAGCTTTTCTTTTGCTTTTTTGATGGAGACCGATGAGAACATCCATACCGCTGTCCCTTAGATTCAGAGCCTGGGCTTGCCCCTGAGAGCCATAGCCAATAATGGCGATCTTTTTCCCTTTAAAATATCTCAGATTAGCGTCTTTATCCTTATAGATTCTCAAGCCATTCCTTCCTTTTATAATTTAATGAAATATATTCAAAAAGCCGAATGCCTACAACTCTTTTCTCCTGGTCAAAAACAGGATGAAAATAACCAAGCCTGCAAAAAGAACCAAAGTGCCTAATCCAAAGGTCGGTCTTAATCCAAATTTAAGGGCTATCACGCCAATGCACAGGCCAGACAAAACCTCACCTGAAGATCCGGTCAGGCTTTTAAAGGATAAAAGTGTTGCTCTCTGTTCTGAGGGGATGTATTTATTGAAAATATCCAGAAATATGGGACCGGAAAAGCCCTCTAATGTCTGTATGATAATGAAAAAGATGATGGCAATTAAGGGATTATAGGTTAAAGCAATTAACAAAAGGCTTAATCCGAATCCAGCTTTGATCATAATCAGAAGTGTTGTCTCTTTTTTAAAGTTCTCATATAATTTAGTGATTCGGTTTACAAAAAGGATCACCAGAAGAGAGGAGATGGCCATAATCCAGCCAAAGTATTGGGTTTTTATCGAAAGATTCTCGCTGAAATGAACCTGCCAGAACTGGGATATAGTCTCAAAGGAAAATTCAAAGAAAAACGCCAGAATCAAAAGGGCATAGATTATCTTTTCGGTTCTAATAACTTTCAGACTTTGCCTTATTGTATCCTTGATCCTTTTTATTATGGGAGCAGAAGGTAATCTTTGCAGCTCATATTCCTCCTTCATAAAAACGATCAAGAATAAGAAAGTGATTAAAAACACAATTACAAAAGGGTGCCAGATATATCTAATGTTCAAAGATCCCAGATAGCCGCCTCCCACAAAGCCCAGAAGCCTACCCCCGGAATAAAACCTTTTCCCTTCTGAGAAGGCATATTTTACTTTTTGATCTTTACCCTCGTGTTTCAGAGAATCGACCACCCAGGCCTCCAGAGCCCCGGATTTTAAGGTCTCGCCCAATCCCATTATCGCCTCAGCAATGATGAATCCATACAGATTAGGGAAATTAATGAAAATAAGACCACTTAAGAAAAGCGTAAGAGCTGAAAGTATGACCGATATTTTTCTGCCATAGATATCAGCTATCAAACCGGTAGGTATCTCGAATATTAAAATAGACGCTTCAAACACAGCCGCCACCAGGGCGATCTGAAACAGGTTCAAATCGAAATGGCGATAATACAGCACATACACCGGGATTATCGCACCAAAGGCAAAGCTGCTTAAAAATTGAATAATGCAATAAATTTTTATCTTATCATTCATAGTTCAAATATTATATGGATCATCTTTTGGGAGTGCAACAATTAATTATTGCTACAACTCAATAAACCAGAGTAAAATGTAGTGGAGGTCTTCAGACCTCCATCGTGAGTATGGTTGGGTGAGAATTGTGAAAAAGTAGTGGCAGACCTTCTTGTCCGCCCGAAAGGTTCCAATCGCGTAGGGGTGGAGCTCTGTCTCCACCCGAAAGGTTCCAATCACGTAGGGGTGGAGCTCTGTCTCCACCCGAAAAACCGATCGGGCAAGGTGCCCGACCTACGAAGATTAATCACCTACATTGCCGTAGGGCGGGCTCCCAGCCCGCCCAAAATATCATCTGGTATAAATACGATTACAAATTAACCGGCGGATTACCTCCTTTGAAAAGGTAAATTACCAGATAAACTGCATCCTGAATTTGGCTCAGGTTGTCTCCATCCACATCCCCTGTCTCCATTGGAATGGGGTCAGCTCCTGATTTGAAGAAATAATTTATCAGATAGACCACATCAGCAATGGTAACGTTTCCATCCGCATTGGCATCCCCGTGCTGAAACGCCGCAGTGTTGACATAGCCTTGAAGTCCATAAAAACTTGTACCCTGAGAGGTTCCTACCACTCCCGGCTGTCCACCTGAACCTATCCTCTCCGAGAAATTAGCAGACGAAGCTCTTCCTCCAAAGCTGTCCAGACCATCGGTGAACAACTTGAAGTTCTGGCTCCTTAACTCCGCAGAAAAGTTTAAGCCGATCAAAAGGCAAACCACCAAGAAAAACATTAAAACTCTAAAGATATTCGATCTGATCATTTTTTGAACACCTCCAATTTTATCTTCTGCTCATCACGCTTCCTGTATATCTTGTTCATAGTGCTACAGTCTGTGTCCTAAAGATGGAGTCATCTATTATCTGTTTCCAGCGTCTTGATTTTAGCCTTCAGTGATTCGATTTCCTTCTGCTGTTGTTTTATTGCTTCAACCAAAAGCGCTGTGAGCCTGGCGTAGTCAAGACCTTCTGCATCCACTCCATTTTCCTCATAGGTAACCACCTCCGGGATGACTTCTCCTACCTCTTCTGCTATCAGACCTATATCGTGTGTCTGGTCCTGTTTCCAGTCAAAATAGACACCGCGTAAAGCCATCACCTTGTCCAGAGGATTCTCAATCTGACTTATGTTCTCCTTCCAGCGGATTGAAGAATAGGTATACCAGGCATTAGCTATACCCTGACCTGAGTTATTGGCATTATTGGGAAGTTGCACTGCATAAGTTGGGGTGATATTGATGCCCAATCTCATAGCGTCCGATGGGGCCGCGAAGATTATAGTATTACTATTTGTACATGTGAAACTCTGTCCAAAACCAAAGGAGTTATTACCAGTTACAGTAACCTCATGACCAGCCGCCATTGAGTAGTCTCCAGCAGCAGTATTGCCATAACCCCCGGTTACCGTTGCATTCAATCCGCTGGCGGTGTTATGTAGTCCACCTGCTACGGTTGCATATGCATTGGCGGCTTTGTTTTGTCCTCCTCCTGCCACGGTGCAGCCTTTATAGTTTTGCCCGCTGCTCCCTGTGGTGCAGGCTACACCAAGATTCACGTGTGTGGAATCCGCATCGCCATAAAGGGTGTTGCCAGAACGGGCTATGCCCCACTCACCGCCGGTAATAAGGGTGGTGTCGGCTGTGTCAGTTATACGGAAGGCCCAGTCGCCGTCACTTACTGCTACCTGGGCATTTGCCGCCGTATCTGCATATTGTGCTTTATAAGCATATGCCACGCTGACTATTTCCTTTCTGGGAGTCATCTCCGGATCTGCCCCTACCTTTACTCCCAGATATCTAATATCTCCTGTGAAAACCGAATCGGGAAGGGGATTTACGCTGCCTAATAAGACGCTGAAAATCCCTTTTTCAACTGCCACCGTACCTAAAGTATCTGCCCAAAGGACATTACCTGATGTGCTGTCATCATAGATGGTGAATGTCATCTGGACTATGGTATCAACTAAAGCTCCAGTGGGTTTGGTAATCTTCCCCTGATAGTTCATCATCTGGGGAACTCCAGCATAACTCAAAGTTGAAAATGCAAAGATCAAAATTAAAAAAGCCAAAGAAAAAATTCTTACCGATTTCATCTGCTCACTCCTCTCCTCTAAAAAAGGTTAAACCAATTCTTGTGAACCTTTCCCCCTCCGATTGAAGCAAAGACAAAATCCATGGCATCACCTCCTGCTATGGGTTAGAATTTCAAATAACTGGTATCTCCTTTTTCAATTAGCCCTTTTTTTCCCCACCTCAATTTGAGTACGTTCAAACAAAAGATACAAATCAAAACCCTGAAGTCTGGCAAAAAACGATCGTGAAGCCGGTTAGTAGACAAACTCAGCTATTTCTATTGGATTCACCTTAAATATATACATATAGAGCTATTTGTCAAGCTAAAAAATACCTATAATCCATCCATATAATACTAATGCGGTCGAATTTATCCAAGCTGCAACTATAATTGTACAATTATAGATTAATTGGAAAAGAGGTTTTTGTAGAGGAGGTCTTCAGACCTCCATTGGTGGAAGGGATTGGAAAGAAAAGAATGGAAAGCTGAAGCTTTCCGCTACATCAGGAAGGTAGACTTTACTCTTTTCTCCTAAGTTTTTCTTTCCTTCTTCTTGGCTGCTGGAAAAAGGATATTGTTCAGGATCAATCGGTACCCGGGGGAATGTTTGTGAAGGCTTAGATCAGTGGGCGGGTCGCCTATCAAATGTTTGTA
Source organism: Candidatus Zixiibacteriota bacterium (assembly GCA_049642665.1). Lineage (GTDB taxonomy): Bacteria > Zixibacteria > MSB-5A5 > MSB-5A5 > SM23-73-2 > CAYURP01. The sequence goes on along the minus strand of JBARPA010000187.1, from coordinate 4,168 downwards.
ATCCTCCGGATCGTGTCCACCGTAAAAGGTAAATGTCCCCCGTCCAAAATTACCGTGAAGATATTTGACCTCGTTTGCCCCCTCGGTCTCAGCCAAAATTATCACATATTTTTTTACCAGATGTTTTCTGAATCCGGTGTTTTGCCCCATAAAACCGTTAACTACGTTAACGTGATTTTGAACCAGCATGGTGGGAACCGGATCAAGCTTGGCCGAGAAATCAAACAGGGTAAAATAGTCAGCCCCGGGTCTGTCCATCACGCTGGTCTTATCCGGGGTGGTGTCGATATCGGAATGCTCATAAGCTAACGTCTGCAGAGATATTCTGAAATCGGTGAAGGCTAAACCCTGGGTGTAGTCCAGCTTTTCCTGGCAATTCGGATCAGGTGGATCACCGTCAAACTCCTGGGGCACTATGTCCACATTTTGAGCGGATAAGGCTATATCAATGGTTTCGCCAGCCGAGCACATGGCAAATACAAAACCACCGCTTGCTATATAATCTTTTATGGATAAAGCTACTACCTTTTTTTCATCCGATACCTTTTTATATCCCAGTTTTTTTGCCATAGCCTCGCAGGTTGCCTGCTCCTGTTTATACCACATGGTGTTGCGGTATGACCCATAGAATTTTCCGTATTGGCCGGTGAAATCCTCGTGATGAAGATGAAGCCAGTCATATTTCTCCAGTTCTCCTCCTAAGACCTCCTCATCCCAGAGCGTGGTGTATGGAATCTCAGCATAGGTTAAAACCAGGGTAACTGCATCGTCCCAGGGCTCCTTGTTGGGAGAAGTGTAAACCGCTATCTCCGGGGCCTTCTCCAGCAAAACCACCTCCATGTTGGATTTATCTATCTCGTGATAGATGGCTCCCGCACCTGCAGTACTCACTATCTCAAATGAAACCCCTTGCAGCCGGCAGTGGTTAGCTATTATTTCAACTGCTTCTGTTAAAAACGATCCTCCCCGATAATTTAAAAGCCACTCCACATCATAACCCCGGGTGAGACACCAGTAAGCCACCCCGTATGCTTTGAGATGATTCGTCTGCTTGAGATCCATATGGATTAAAAGCTTATCAGCTAAAACGTTTTGATAAGAAAATGTGATAAAAACCAGAAGAAGTGCTTTTATAACTCTTCTTAACATCCTGCTCCTGCGTTAATTTAAGTTCATATAAAATACGATTCGACCGACGATATATCAAGTGGATTCTTATCACCAAACCTACTAAAATCAGAGATTTTCTAATTATGTGAGGAGAACTATATGCAAGAAAACCCAGAGGAAAAAAGAGGAAGAATACCTTATGTTTCAAATTTTATTATACTCGTCCTTCTGGCGATTGTGGTATCCTGGCACTTTCTTTCAGGCTATATCCTGCCAGTTAAACTCTGGGGCATACACCATCTCAGCTTTTTCTCCATATGGGTCGGGCTCTTCATCACCACTTTAACCCTGCTTCTTTTCGTTCCCGGAATAAATGAATTTTTGCTTAAATTCCTGGAACGAGTTTTTCTCTTCTTTAAAATCCCATTCTCCAATCTCAATAAGTGGATCAGGCTTCTTTTAGTTGGGATATTTTCCTTTTCGATTTTCTGGTTTTTCAGAGTTAAACTCCACCTTCTGGGAGACGGTTATTTCAGGATCAGGGATATCTATCAAAACCGCTTCCCCACTGCTGAATGGCTGGATGGATTGATCCACCTTTCGCTTTATAAAGTTTTTTCAGCTGTTTTCAAATTTTGGACTCCTGATCTGACTTATGCCGTGCTTAGCTGTGTGTCCGGGGTTATGTTTGTGTACCTGGTGATCTATCTATCTCAAAATCTGGGAAAAACCGCTCTGGAGAAGGTTTACATCGGGGGAATGATTTTATCTTTGGGCTCTACGCAGCTTTTCTTCGGATATGTGGAAAGCTACACCTTGCTTCAGGTCTTTCTGATCGCTTATATACTATGTGTTGTTCTCTACCTGAAAGGAAAGTTGAGTTTGATCTGGCCTCTTATTATGCTGGCTGTAAGTTGTGCCCTGCACATCAGCGCTTTGATATTCATCCCCTCGTTTTTGTATTTGTGGTGGAGGGAACTGAAGAGGGAAGGACAGATCTACTTCAAAGGCTTCCACCTTGTCTTAGCCGGAGTTTTCTGTGCCTTGATTGTCTGGAGAATTGCCATAGTCACCTCCTCTCCTGAGGGAGGATTCCATACTACCCCTCTGATCCCACTTTTTCCCTCTCCGGAAAACAATTTCACCCTTTTCTCCTGGGCTCATATAATGGAGTACTTCAATCAGCTTCTTTTGCTTTCGCCTGTGGGAATAATCCTTTTCTTCCTTTTCGCAGGAAAGGTTTTCAAACAAAAGGATCCCGTAATCGGGTTTCTTTTTGTAGCATCTATCTTTTCTTTAGTTTTCATTTTCCTGTTTAATTCGGTTTTAGGAAGCGCTGACTGGGACCTGAGAGCTTTTCCCGGAATCTTTTTCGTGCTTTTTGGCTCGCTTTTTTTCCTTAAGGAAAAAAGAGGTTGGATTAATCTAAAAAACTTAGCCTTCTTGATGCTCTGGGTTTCTTTCTTTCACATCGTTCCCTGGATAGCACTGAATCATAACTCTGAGAAATCATTGGATCATTACAAGCTGATTCAGCTAAACGATCCCCATCCCCAGGATAAGACAAATTACAACCTGTTCAAAATAGCCCGGGTTCTGGAGATGGCAGAGCTATATGACGAATCCGAGAGATTATATAAACAGGGGATAAGAGAAAATCCACTTGATGTTCGAAATTACCACAACCTATCCGCCCTGTATTTGAAAATAAACAGGAACGACGAAGCGGAGTCGCTACTGACGCAGGTCTTGAAAGTTCATCCCGACTACTTTAAAGGTTACGAGCTTTTGGGAAGAATTTACCAGAAAAGGGAAGACTACCCAAAAGCGCTGGCATTTTATCTGAAAAGCCTTCCGGAAAATTACAATGATATGGAATTCATTGCCAATATCTGTGGCATATATTTGAAACTGAACCGATTGGAGGAGTTCCGGGATTTCCTCAAGGGGATAACCCAGAAGAAACCGAATATTGTGGCAGCCCATCGGAATTTAGCCTATGTCTATTTCCTGCTTATGGATTACAGGAATGCAGAGATAGAATGGGGAGAAACCCTGAGGTTAAAACCAAACGATCCCCATGCTAAAGCTGGATTGGAGCTTTTAGCTGAAGTTCGGTGAAAGTAGGCTTCATTTCTTCTTTTTTTTCTTCTCCCACCACAGAAGTCTTTTTTGGATCTCCTTCTCAAAGCCGAAATTTGTGGGGTGATAGTATTTTCTTCCCTTCAGGTTATCAGGGAGATATTCCTCGTCCACGAAATGATCCGGGAAATCATGAGGATATTTGTAGTTTTTACCATAATCCAGATCCTTCATCAGTTTGGTCACCGGATTCCTGATGTGCAAAGGCACGGGCAAAGCTTGGGTCTTCTGGATATCCTTCCGAACCTGATTGAACGCAGAGTAGATGGAATTACTTTTGGGCGCTGTGGCTAAATATACCACGGCCTGCGCCAGGGCTAATTCACCCTCAGGTGAACCCAGAAAATGGTAAGCCTCCTTGGCAGCTACTGCTACCTGTAGGGCCTGAGGGTCTGCATTTCCAATATCCTCAATGGCAGACCTTACCAACCTTCTGGCTATATATAATGGATCCTCCCCACCTTCCAGCATCCTTCCCAGCCAGTATAAGGCAGCGTCCGGGTCTGAACCTCTCAGGCTTTTGTGCAGGGCGGAGATGATGTTATAATGTTCCTCGCCTGCTTTATCATAGACCAGAGCCTTTTTCTGCATCGCCTCCTGGACGATCTTTAAGGTAATGATTCTTTTGTTGCTCTTATCCGGTGAGGTGGTCAAGGCAGCAAATTCCAGAGTGGATAAAGCAATTCGAGCGTCCCCATTTGCCATCTGGGCTATAAAGTCTAAAGCCTTAGCTTCCAATTTCAAGTTAAGATGACCCAGCCCTCTTTCCTTATCTTTAACAGCTCGATTAAGTATTATCTTTAGTTCATCCTCTTTTAAAGAGTTTAGCGTGTATACCTTGGATCGGGACAAAAGGGGCGAGATTACCTCAAAAGAGGGGTTTTCAGTGGTAGCACCTATGAAGATTATGTCACCC
>JBARPA010000186.1:0-1532 GCA_049642665.1 Candidatus Zixiibacteriota bacterium | reverse complement strand
AAAGCCATTACGGATGTCTTAAGCACCGTGGCAAGGGTTGCACCTGCTGATTCTACGGTTTTAATCAGAGGGGAATCAGGAACGGGAAAAGAACTGGTAGCCAGAGCTATCCACGCTTTAAGCCAGAGAAAGGATGAGAAATTCATACCAGTCTCCTGCGCTGCATTACCTGAGACCCTTCTGGAATCCGAACTTTTCGGATATGAGAAGGGTGCCTTCACCGGTGCTTTCAAGAAAAAGGAGGGAAGGTTTGAATTAGCTGATGGGGGGACGCTTTTCTTAGATGAGATTGGTGACATATCTCCTGAAACTCAAATCAGGCTTTTACGGGTGATAGAATCGCAGGAATTTGAGCGACTGGGAGGAAAGGATACTCTCAAGGTTAATGTCAGGATATTATCTGCAACTAATCAGGACTTGGAAAAGAAAATAGAAGAGAAAAGTTTCAGAGAAGATTTATATTATCGTTTGAACGTGATCTCCATTTTCATCCCCCCTCTAAGAGAGAGAAAAGAAGATATAATTACTTTAGTTGAACACTTCATAGAGAAATCAAATCGAAAATGCGGAAGGGATGTCAAGGGTATCACCCAGAGAGCAAAGGAGATTCTGTTAAGTTACCACTGGCCGGGAAACGTGAGGGAGCTGGAGAACATTATCGAGAGGGGAGTGGTCTTATCCCGGGGCGAGGCTTTGGATGAGGAGGATTTATCCTCATTGAGTTTTGGAAGGAGAAAGGGAATACCGTCTGATCTTTCCTTAAGCCAGATGGAGAAATCACACATACTGAATGTACTGGAGAAGACCGGTTGGAACTTAGGGAAAACAGCAGAGATACTGGGAATTCATAGAAATACCTTAAGACTTAAGATGAAGGAGTATGGAATAGATAAAAACGAATCATAGAAAATGGACAGGATAAAATTCTTAGGCACAGCCGGTGCCAGGTTTGTGGTTACCAAGCAGGTAAGGGCATCAGGGGGATTGTGGTTTACTTTAGATAATACCAATTTTCTTGTGGATACGGGCCCGGGTACTCTGGTGAAATGTACCACCAGTAAACCCAAATTGGATCCCACAACCTTAAATGGAATAATCCTAACCCATCGCCATCTGGATCATTCAGCAGATGTTAACATTATGATCGAGGCTATGACCGAAGGTGGATTCAAAAAAAGGGGAGAGCTTTTTGCACCAGGGGATGCTTTAAATCAAGACCCGGTGGTGCTTCGATATCTGAGGGATTTTGTGGAGAAGATTCATATCCTTAAGCAAGGTGGAACTTATAAATTAGGGAACATAGAATTCAGCACACCAGTTAGACACATCCACGGAGTGGAAACCTACGGGATCAAATTCAAATCATCGAAATATGTGATCTCTTTAATAGTTGACACTAAATTCTTTCCAGATCTAACAAAACATTATATGGAAAGTGATTTGGTTATTGTGAATGTAGTTCGTCACGAAGCCACCGGGATGAGTTTGAGAGTGGATCATCTAAATCTTGAGGATGTTAAAACCATCATCAA
>JBARPA010000185.1:0-4038 GCA_049642665.1 Candidatus Zixiibacteriota bacterium | reverse complement strand
TGCATCGATGGTAAAATATCCACCGACCGGAGGAAAGAGAACGTCGAGCTGACCTATCTGTTTGATCTGATCGTCAGTTAACATCACTCCCAGATCTCCCAAATGAGCGAATCTTATTCCCCCCATTTCCCAGACGAAGATGGTGTTCAATCCCCGCAGCGTGCCATTCTTGTCATCATGAACTGAGGGAACTCCTTTGAAGGTGATCCCTTTGAGTGAAGTCACCCCATCAGCATCGACCACCTTGGGTTTGCCCTTTACCAGTTTGACATTGTCATGATCGAAGTGTCTGTGGGAAACCAGGACAATATCAGCGGAAACATCAGGCAGGGGATAGCCTATGGTATCATCATAGGGATCGATGACAACCTTTAAAGTATCGTTCAAGGAAAATAAAAACATACTGTGCCCCAACCAGGTTACGGTGACATGGTTCTCCGGCATCTTCGCTCCTTTGCTTAAGGTTATTCAGTGTTTTTTTATTTATATCTAAAAAGCCTCTTGAACATAACAATATAATCAATCCGGGCTACAAACCAGGAATACTTATTCCATCCCCGTTAACGCCGTTAGATGAGCTTCCACCGATTCAGAAAAGACCTTTAGGTTGTATCCGCCCTCTAGTACGGACACCACTTTTCCCTGACAGCACTCCTTTGACAAATCCATAATGATCTGGGTTAAATTTTTGTAACCCTCAGCAGTTAAGTTGAGATTGGATAAGGGATCATCCTTGTGCCCGTCAAAGCCAGCTGAGATCAAAACGAAATCGGGTGAGAACTGCTTTGCAGCTGGATACAGGATATTCTCAAAAGCTTCCAGGTATTCTACGTCACCGCTCCCGGCAGCCATGGGCATATTCAGAGTGAATCCGGTTCCCTCCTTTTCTCCAATCTCGTCCTCTCGCCCGGTGCCTGGATAATGAGGAAATTGATGCACGCTGAAGTAATAGACACTGGGATCCTGATAGAAGGCATTCTGGGTTCCGTTTCCATGGTGAGCATCCCAATCCACTATCAAAACCTTTTTCAGATCATGTTTTTTCTGAACGTATCTTGTGGCCACCGCTACGTTATTGAAGATACAAAAACCCATAGCCCTCTCGTGTTCGGCATGATGTCCGGGTGGCCGCACAGCGCAGAATACGTTTTCAACTCTTTTTTTAATTACTGCATCAACCCCGGCCAGAACCCCACCCACTGCCAGAAGAGCTACATTATAGGAATCGCTGCTAATGATGGTGTCCGCATCCAGCATCTCCACCCCATTTTTGCATGCCTCCTCAATCGATTTTATATAGTCTGAGGAATGAACCAATTTTATCCACTTGGGAGAAGGGTTGTGGGGTTTTATGAGCTCCAATTCTTTCCAGATCTCCGTGTCCCTGAGATGCTCCAACAAGTGGACCAGGCGTCGTGAATTTTCCGGATGTCGCTCTCCGGTATTATGCTTCAGATAGTCCTGATGATAAATAAATCCTGTTCTGACTTTCATATTTTAGCCTTTATCTGGCTCCAGGTTTTGGAGCGGATAAGCTTTACCTTAATTAATGATTTTTTTATTGTCTGTCAAGTGGATTGGAAAATTAAATCTCCTTCTCCTTCCATTTTCCTTTTCTGAACCACAGGGCCAGTACTATCCCCTTGACAATGGTAGTTAAAGTTATAGCCCACCAGATACCGTTCACTCCCATACCCCAGGATATTGCAAACAGATAGGCTAAAGGAATTCTGGCAACTGAACCGGGTAGGGATACTACCATGGGAGGTACCGTATTCCCGGCACCTGAGAAAGCTCCCTCCAGGACGATTTCAAAACCCATGAAGATCTGGGATATAGCCAGAATTCTTAGATAATCTATTGAAATCTGGATCACCCTGGGATCCGAGATGAAAAATGAGGATATGGTTTTTGGGAAGCTCAGGAAAATAATAGAAATGATCCCGGTGATACTGCTTATTATCCATAAGGTTCTCCAGGCGCTCAGGGCTGCTCGCTCGGGTTTTTTAGCCCCTAAATTTTGCCCCACCAGGGTAGCTGCCGCTATGGAGAAACCAAAACAGGTGAGATAGGAGACCGATTCGAGCCTGTTACCTATGCCCAGGGCGGCTATGGATTCTGTGCCAAATAGGGCAGTAATCTTATTTATGAAAACATAGACTATGCTGAATGTTATTCCGGATATGGATGTGGGCACTCCAATTCTGACTATTCTTTTGATAATGGAAAAATCTAACTTTAGTTTAGGTTTTAAATCTATTTTGAATCTCAACTTTCCTTTTTTTATCAATATGAAGTAAAGCAAAGCGCCCAGACCCTGTCCCAGAAAGGTGGCCATTGCTGCTCCATCCGTTCCCCATTGGGGAAAAGGCCCCCAGCCAAAGATCAAAAACGGATCAAGAATTATATTGAAACCGATAGCAGTCATAACCACCCTCATGGGAGTTTTGGTATCGCCGGATGCCCTGAAGATCGCCCCCGACACATCTATCAGGAAAAAGAAGGTGGCTGCTAGGTAGGTAATTCGGAGATATCTTGAACCCCACTGAGCAACCAGGGGTTCGGTTCCCATCAGGTTGAAAACTCCTTTAGCCGAGACAAGTCCCACCACGGTTAGGAGAAGGGCTACCAGAATTGAGAAAGATATCGCCTGTCGAGAGATATAAGCAGCCTTTTCTTCGTCCTTTGCCCCTATATACCTTGCCACTATAGCCACAACTCCGGTGGAGATAATGGACACCAGAGAGTACATGATCCAGATAATGAACTGACTGGAGATAACCGAGGCCATGGCCACAGCTCCCAGTTTCCCCACCCAGAAGGCATCAGCTAAAGCGAAGGCTGTCTCCAGAAACATGGTAGCCACCGCAGGCCAGGCCAATCTGAAGATGTTTCGAGTGATATTGCCTGTGGTCAGATCAAGACTTTTTTCCTTTTTGTAGCTTTGCATTATGTTTAACAGAATTACAGAGGTGTATCCTTAGGTCTTCCCTGATCACGTAGAGACTCGGGTAAGTTAAATTGAATCTTTAATCTATTTCTATAAGATCTTCTCCAGTTGTCTTTTAGCATGATAAGAACTTCTCACCAGGGGTGCTGATTCCACGTTTTTAAATCCCAGGTTTTTACCCACTATTTTCAATTTACGAAACTCATCCGGGTGGTAGTATTTTCTCACCTCAAAGGAAGAGCTGGGAGGTCTTAAATATTGTCCCATAGTTAAAAGATCACAATCCACTTTTCTCAAATCTCTCATGGCCTGGATTATCTCCTCCCAATCTTCGCCCAGACCGATCATCAATCCGGATTTGGTTACAATTGTTCGATTAAATCTTTTGGCATTATAAAGAACCTCAAGCGATCTTCGATAATCTGCTTCAGGTCGGACATCAGGATAAAATCTTTGAACGGTTTCCAGATTGTGGTTTAATACCGCAGGTGCACTTTGGATTACGACATTTAAAGACTCCAGGGATCCTTTGAAATCGGGTATTAAAACCTCAACTTTAATTTTCGGGTTTTTCTCTTTTATCTGGGTGATGGTTTGGGCAAAAAGAGAAGCTCCTCCGTCTTTCAGATCATCCCGGGTCACCGAGGTGATAACCACATATTCCAAACCTAATTTTTTTACCAACTCACTTACCCTTTGGGGCTCATCGGAATCCAGCGCTTTTGGAATTCCTTTTTCCACATCGCAGAAACGGCAGGTTCGGGTGCATATCCTTCCCAGGATCATAAAGGTTGCTGTTTTCTGTGAAAAGCACTGGCTGATATTAGGACATCTTGCCTCCTGGCAGACAGTGCGAAGTTCGGACTGTACCAGGAGTTTTTTCATCCTTCTGTAGTTCACATCGAAGCGAGCTTCAACTTTAAGCCAGCTTGGCTTTTTGATTCCGGGATATCTTTGAGTCATAATTTTTGTAAAAAAGATTGACTAAAAATACGAAACTCGTAAATTATTAAACGAATATTTTTAGCTAATTTAGCTGTTTTTACGGGAAAATCAAGTTAATAAGAACAAAAAGGAAAGGATAAAAT
>JBARPA010000184.1:0-2409 GCA_049642665.1 Candidatus Zixiibacteriota bacterium | reverse complement strand
CAGAACCTAACTTAAGTTAGGTTCTGGAAAACCAAATTTGTAATCACAAGTTGCCTGCCCGGCCAGCCTGCCCGACCAAGGCGGGGGAGACAACCTGTGATACCTAATGGTAACATGGCTCGACCGTATTGCAGAGGTATAAAACCTCTGCTACGCGTAGCGAAGCCTTTATGGCTCCGGTGTATTACAGGTTTGTATTTCGGGTAGACACAGAGGTCTGCCCCTACGCGACATTGTTTATCATGGTAGGCTCACCTTGCCTCAAGGTGGGTTTTTTTGTTATGTAGCGGAGATCTTCAGATCTCCAGGGGACGGAGTGGATAAATCCCGCCTTATAGAGACTCCCAACAGATGAAACAGATTGTCCTGTAGTTGCTCGATTTATACGCAGCATCTTGATGATCGAGCTAACAAAGCCCAATAAATTGGGCAACTACAAAAGCACCAGGCGGCTGGAGGCAGAGATTCGCCCCTACTTTTTAACTTGACATATTGGGAGAATTCACCCTAATTTATTCAGAAACATTAACCCTCAAACCAATCGGAGGTATATGATGCGTGTGCTTTACGTATTAACCATCATAGCTTTTCTCGCTCTGGCTTCCAGCCCCTGCTGGGCTGAGATCCCTCACCTGGTCAATTATCAGGGGATGTTGACCAGTGATACCGGGGATCCCTTGAACGGAACATTTGATCTGAACTTCAAGATCTATGGTTCCGAATCAGGGAATGATTCTTTGTGGTGGGAGTATCATTCCGGGGTAACCGTGACCGATGGGCTGTTCAATGTGATACTGGGAAGCACAAATCCCATACCCTCATCTACTTTCGACGACACTGTGAGGTATTTTGGAATAGCCGTGGGTACAGATCCAGAGCTTTCTTCCAGGATCAGGATAACCAGCATACCCTTTGCTTACCGTGCACTGGTGGCAGATAGCGCTGCCGTAGCTGGATCCGTTGTTGGAGGTGGTGGGGGATGGGTAGATGATGGAGATGTGGTTAGATTAGAGACCAGCACGGACAGGGTAGGCATCGGGACGTCGAGTCCCCAGGCGGGTTTGCATTTAAAGGGAACCTGGTTTCCAAACTCTTTTATGTTCTTACAGAGCGATGCAGGCCAAGACGCCGGAATTCGTTTTTACGAAGGAGAAGATGTTAAATGGCACATCTTTAATAGCTCGCCGGATAGCGGGTTAAGAATATATAATTCCGACGCTTCAAAAACTGTTTTCTTTGCAGAACAAAGCTCTGGCAACGTCGGCATCGGGACAACCAACCCAGAAGAGCAGCTACATGTCAGGTCAGATACGGGTAGGGTAAGGATAGATGGTACTGGCCGGGCAATGCTAATAATGGGGGATTACAACGACGCAGCAGATAACAGATACTTTACCATCCAGTCAGACGGGACATACATGACCCTGGGAAGTTTTAAGGAGTCATTCGGGACTGTGTACTATGACATTGCCATAGACAGAGATCACAATGTCGGAATCGCAACAATACCTTCAGAAAGGTTACACGTAGGTGGCAAAGTTTATATAGCAAGTATGAGTGCCACAACAAGCGGAAACGATGTTCGATGGTATAATAATCGTCTTTGCTACTCTAGTTCCTCGGAGAAACATAAGGAAGATATCCAGCCTTTGGAAGAGGATTTTGATAGAATCCTTAAAGCAGAGCCCAGGTCTTTTATCGATAAACTCAGTGGTGAAAGAAATATTGGCTTTATCGCTGAAGAATTTGATGAACTGGGTCTTAAGAATTTGGTAACATATAGAGATGGTGAGCCTGACGCTCTTAAATATGAGCTGATCTCCCTTTATCTTTTGGAGATAGTCAAAAAACAGCAGGAGAGCATATCAGCATTGGAGAAGGAGATAGCCGAACTAAGAGATTAAAACGGAGCGGATTCAGAGAAATAAGCTGGTCTTTTAATATGTAGTGGAAAACTTTAGTCTTCCAGGGGTAGGGTAGGGAAAAGAGGAAACCTTTAGGTTTCCATTAGATCTTAAAATGGGAGGTTCCCCGCCTTTGGCGGGATCCGCCCGAGGCGGAAAAGCCTTCCGCTACATCCTGAACAATCTCTTTTTTGATACTTCGGTAATAGTCTCAAGATTCCCCCACATTTTGCTGGGGGAGGAATAGCCGATGCTCATTCTTCCATCGGCATCGTCATTACCTAATGCCGATAAATCAAGAATCCTTCTTTTGATACTGTTCCCACAGGTGACGCAGAAAGTCCCAGTCCCGTCCTCTTGAACCGTAAGTATTGCATATTTTGTCTGCGTTGTCTCTCTCGCCAGATTTATAGAGATATTCCACAATTGAATGGATATGCTTTTGATCATATTCGGGTGTAGCGCCTCCTAGCATCTTAAGAAAAATCTGTCCCACATATTTGGT
>JBARPA010000183.1:0-9452 GCA_049642665.1 Candidatus Zixiibacteriota bacterium | reverse complement strand
AGATTCTCCAGTTTGCTCTTGTTGAGAGTTTCGTTGTAAAATCCAAACCCCTCTGGAACTATTTCATTAAAAATGACCCGTCCGGGGGTGGTTTCAATTATCTGACTATGGATAAGGATTTTTATCTTAGCATGTAATCCCAGGTGATCGCTTTGGATAGCAGCCATCACCTCTTCAGGAGATGAAAAACTCATCCCCTCGCCTTTGTCTTTCGGCTTTTCCTTGGTCAGGTAGTAACATCCCAGAACTATATCCTGAGTAGGGGATACGATAGGCATTCCACTGGAAGGAGAAAGAAGGTTATTAACCGATAACATTAATATCCTTGCCTCCAGCTGAGCCTCAAAGGATAAGGGGATATGCACTGCCATCTGATCACCATCGAAGTCAGCGTTGAATGCCTGACAGACAAGAGGATGAAGTCTTATGGCTTTACCCTCCACCAGTACCGGGTAGAAAGCCTGAATGCCCAAACGATGGAGAGTGGGAGCCCGATTCAAAAGGATGGGATGATCCTTAATTATCTCCTCCAATATATCCCAGACCTCCGGGCGTTCCCGCTCAACCAGTTTTTTTGCCGATTTCACGGTCTGGACATACCCTTTCTCCTCTAATTTCATTATGATGAATGGTTTGAAAAGTTCCAGGGCCATGGTCTTGGGTAAACCAGCTTGGTGTAGTTTTAATTCCGGTCCCACCACAACGACTGATCTACCGGAGTAATCCACTCTTTTGCCTAAAAGGTTCTGGCGAAACCTGCCCTGTTTTCCCCTGAGCAGATCGGAAAGGGATTTCAAAGGTCTTTTGGAATCGCCGCGAACCGACTGGGTGCGTCTGCCATTATCCAGAAGGGCATCCACCGCCTCCTGGAGCATCCTTTTTTCATTTCTGAGAATCACCTCAGGAGCCTTTATCTCCATCAACTTCTTCAAACGATTGTTCCTGTTTATAACCCTTCGATAAAGGTCATTAAGATCGGATGTGGCAAATCGACCTCCCTCCAACGGGACCAAGGGTCTTAAGTCAGGAGGCATCACCGGAATCGCTGTCATAATCATCCAATCCGGCCTGTTCTCCGATTGTCTGAATGCCTCTATGACCCGCAATCTCTTCAGGGTATCTTTTTTTCTTTGAGTGGAGGTTTCCACCTTTACCTGGGCTCTCAAAGATATGGACAACTCCTCAATGTCGATTTGTTTTAAAAGATCCAAGATAGCCTCAGCTCCCATTTTAGCCACAAACTCATTTCCCGCTTCCTCCAACTCCATGCACTCTCCCTCAGAGATTATATCCTTATATTTGAGGGATGTGTTCCCGGGATCGAGAACTATATAGGATTCGTAATAAAGTATTTTCTCCAGATCGCGGATGGAAAGATTCAAAAGGTACCCAATTCTGGTGGGTATGGATTTAAAATACCAGATATGGGAAACCGGCACAGCCAGTTCTATATGTCCCATTCTTTCCCTTCGCACCTTGGATTGGGTAACCTCAACCCCACACCGGTCGCAAACAATTCCTTTAAACCTGATCCTTTTGTATTTACCACAACTGCATTCCCAGTCCTTGACCGGGCCAAAAATCCGCTCGCAGAAGAGCCCTTCCCTTTCCGGGTTAAAAGATCTGTAATTTATTGTTTCCGGTTTGGTCACCTCTCCATAAGACCAGGATCTAATGGTCTCAGGAGAAGCAAGCTGAATTCTTATGGCATAGAAATCAGAAGGTTTTCTTGTATTTGACTGACGGTTAGTCACTTTTAAACCCTCCCCGGAGGTTTAATTTTAATTTTCGATAAGCTCAATATCCAATCCTAAGCTCTGGAGCTCCTTTACCAAAACATTGAAGGATTCAGGAACTCCTGGTTCAGGTGGATTCTCACCTTTTACAATGGCCTCATAAACTCTGGATCGGCCGGTCACATCATCTGATTTGACGGTCAACATTTCCTGAAGGGAATAGGCAGCCCCATAGGCTTCCATGGCCCAGACTTCCATCTCACCGAACCTCTGGCCTCCGAACTGGGCCTTTCCTCCCAAGGGCTGTTGGGTGACCAGAGAGTATGGACCTATGGAACGAGCATGAATTTTATCATCTACCAGATGTGACAGTTTCATCATATAAATACAACCCACTGTGACTGGAGTATCGAAAGGCTTGCTAGTCATTCCGTCATAGAGGGTGATTTTACCGGATTCGGGCAGTCCGGCTTGTTTAAGGGCAGCCTTAATCTCTTTCAGTTCAGCTCCTTCGAAGATCGGGCTTTCCACGTGGATTCCCAATTTTTGGGCAGCCCAACCCAGATGGGTCTCCAGTATCTGGCCCACATTCATTCTGGAGGGCACGCCCAATGGATTCAAAATCAAATCCACTGGAGTTCCATCTGGCAGATAGGGCATATCCTCGAACGGCACAATTTTCGCCACTACACCTTTGTTACCATGTCGTCCCGCCACCTTATCACCCACTGATAATCTTCTTTTCGTGGCCACATTCACCTTAACCAGCTGAACCACCCCAGGAGGCAACTCCGCTCCCCGAGCAATCTTCTCCAGTTCCAGATTCAGTTGTGCACTGCGTGATTCCACTTTATCCTGATAACTGGAAAGCAGCTTCTCAATTTTACTGTTTACGCTGCTATTCTGGGTAAAACCTTCCTCTGCCATTAAATCATCCAGATCGAGCTTATCAAAGGAATCATCTTTAAAAATGTAACCTGCTCTGAAGATCACGTTCTGGTTGGATCTTTTTCTTATGGTCTTGGTCTTCTGCCCCATTAGTAATTCCATCATCTTCTGATCTTTGAGTTCCTTCAATCTCCCCATTTCTTTCTGGAAGGATCTTTTGAGGCGAGCTATCTCATTTCTTTCCAATTTCTTGGCCTCCTCGGTGCGTTCCTTTCTGGAGAAGATCTTTGTATCTGTAACGATTCCCTTCATTCCGGGTGGGGCTTTCAGGGAAGCATCTCTTACATCTCCGGCTTTCTCACCGAAAATAGCTCTAAGGAGTCTCTCCTCAGGTGAGAGTTCAGTTTCACCTTTGGGTGTAACTTTACCCACCAAAATATCTCCGGCCTCCACTTCGGCCCCCGCTCTCACCACACCCCGCTCATCTAAGTTGACCATAGCCTCTTCAGAAACATTAGGTATCTCCCTGGTGATTTCCTCTGCTCCTCTCTTGGTATCCCGCACCTGGAGTTCAAATTCCTCGATATGGATCGAGGTAAAGGTATCGTCAGCTACCAGCCTTTCGCTTACTATTATGGCATCCTCAAAGTTATACCCTCTCCAGGGCATGAAGGCTACCAAAACGTTAGCTCCCAGGGCTAATTCGCCGTTTTGGGTAGCAGGACCATCAGCTATACAATCCCCTTTTTTCACCTTATCTCCCACTTGAACCAGAGGCCTCTGGTTTACACAGGTATCCTGATTGGAGCGTCTGAACTTCTCCAGATCATATTCATCCATCTCCTCCAGATCGATCTCCGTATGGTGATGGCTATCCGGTCTAATGATGATTCTATCTGAGGTAACGGTTTCAACAATTCCAGATCTTTGGGCTATCAAAGTTGCCCCGGAATCTAAAGCCGCTTTCTTCTCCATTCCGGTAGCAACCAGAGGAGCCTCTGTCTTTATGAGGGGTACTGCCTGTCGCTGCATGTTTGATCCCATTAAAGCGCGGTTGGCATCATCATGTTCCAAAAATGGAACTAAGGCTGAAGCCACGCTGACCAATTGTTTAGGGGAGACATCCATATAGTCGATCTTATCCGGAAGAACAATAAGAAAATCCCCCCGATAGCGAGCTTTTACCAGGGAATTCAAAAATCTCTCGTCTTTTCCCAGGGGTTCGTTAGCTTGTGCTATATAATAGTTATCCTCCTCATCGGCAGCCAGGTAAACGGTGTGGGTGGAGACTTTTCCATTTTTAACTTTGCGATAAGGGGTTTCTATGAATCCGTATTTGTTTATTCGGGCGCAAGTGGAGAGAGATGTTATCAACCCGATGTTCGGACCTTCAGGAGTCTCGATAGGACACATTCTTCCGTAATGGGTATGATGAACATCCCGGACCTCAAAACCTGCTCTTTCCCTGGTCAAACCGCCAGGACCCAGAGCGGACAATCTTCTTTTATGGGTAAGCTCGGCCAAAGGATTTGTCTGATCCATGAATTGTGAAAGCTGGGAGGAACCGAAAAATGTCTCGACGACCGCTGAAACAGTTCGAGCATTTACCAGATCATGGGGGGTGAGGGTATCGCTGTCTTTTAAACTCATCCTTTCCTTTATAGTTCTTGCCAGCCGGGAGATACCTATAGAGAACTGGTTGGAAAGGAGCTCACCTCCAGAACGTGCTCTTCGATTTCCCAGATGATCTATGTCATCTATTGATCCCTTGCCATTTCTCAATCCCAGAAGATAACGGATTATTTCTATGAAATCCTTTTTATCTAAAATGCTCTGGGTTAAGGGGATAGTCAGATTAAGCCTCTGATTGATTTTATATCTTCCTACCTCTCCCAGATCATAACGTTTGGCTGCAAAGAAAAGCCGTTCCAAAAGCCCCTGGGCCATCTCAATGGAAGGTGGTTCTCCTGGTCTGAGCAAGGTATAGATTTTGAAAAGGGCTTCATCTCTGGAGCTGGTTGCATCTTTTTGCAGGGTATTGAGAATGATCTTGTGGTCCTTCTGCAGGTCCTTGGAGATGATTTCAATTGAGGATATTTTCAGCTTTTTGAGGTTCTCCCAATGGGTCTCGGTTAAGATCTCTCCGCTTTTGATAATGGTTTCTTTGGTCCGGGAATCGACCACAGATTGAGCACAGGTTTTCCCCAGAGCCTTTGATTTGTTTCTCCCTGAAAGTTCGGTTTTATCCACCTGGTAGAAAAGTGAAATGATTTCTTTGTCTGTGGAATAGCCCAAAGCCCGCAGCAGGGTAGTTGCCGGCAGTTTTCTCCTGGTATCGATATGCACGAACATACAATCATTAACGTCCAGATTGAATTCCACCCAAGAACCACGATAGGGGATTATTCTGGCAGAGTATAATCTTTTTCCATTGGGATGAATTTCCTCATCGAAAAAGACGCCTGGGGAACGGTGAAGTTGGGTGACAATTACTCTTTCCGCTCCATTTATTATGAAAGTGCCAGTGGAAGTAAGCAGGGGAAGCTCTCCTAAAAAGACATCCTGCTCAATTATATCCTTTACCTTGGTCTTATCATCCGGATCCCTCACCACCAACCTCAAGGTGGCCTTCAGGGGGGCAGCATAGGACATGTTCCTCTCCCGGGCTTCTCGAATAGAATAACGAGGACGACCTACGGTATACTTCACAAACTCCAGCGTATGGTTCTCATGAACATCAGATATGGGAAAAATGTCCTGGAAAACCGCATGTAATCCCTTATTTACCCTTTTCTCAGGCTTAACAGTAAGCTGAAGGAGATTCTCGAATGAATCTCTCTGAACATCCAGAAGGTTGGGAAGTTCAGCTGCAGATTGTAATTTGGAGTAGGATCTTCTTTTAATGGTTTTTTCTTTTGACAAATTGATCACACTCCTCGAATTTACATCTTACCCTAAATTTAGAGTAAGAGGCAAAAAGTTAATAAACGACAAGGTTAAAACTTCCCTATTATTGATTATACCTCCTAATTCAAATGGTTTTAAGACTTTTTATTTTATTTCGACTGTGGCGCCAACCTCTTGTAGTTTAGCTTTGACCGATTCAGCCTCTTCCTTATTAACCCCTTCCTTAACCGGTTTGGGGGCACCATCCACCAGATCCTTAGCCTCCTTAAGGCCCAATCCGGTGAGTTCTCTTACCACCTTGATCACCTGAATCTTTTTATCTCCAATAGCCGAGAGGACCACATCAAATTCTGTTTTCTCCTCAGCCTGGGCAGCTTCAGCTGATGCAGCCACACCTGCGGCAGCAACAGGAACAGCAGCCGATACCCCAAATTTATCCTGCAAGGATTTGGAGAGCTCAGCCAGCTCCAACACAGTCATGTTCTCAATGGCTGAGATTATTTGATCAATGTTGGTTTTTTCTGCAGTTTCTTGTTTTTGCATTTTTTCTGTCTTCTCCTCCTTTTTCTCCTCTACTTTCTTTTCCTCCACCTTTTTGTCCTCTATTTTTTCCTCCTTTTTAGCAGCAGCTTTTTTAGCCGATCCTTTTTCAGATCCGGTAGCCATTTAACTTACCTCCGTTTTTTTGTTTACACTTTTTTTCAGACAAGACTTTTATTTTCTCCTTTTGCAGGCAATTTAAATTTCATACAAAAAGTGACATTAAGTTAAGTTTATCCTTTTATTTCTTCCTATTCTACATTCAAAAACAATAATTAAAAACACTAATGCGAAAACATCACAAGGGTTCGAATTTTTCCCTTTTTAACTTGATTTAGCCTTAATTATCGCCTCTATGGTGCCAATAAAATTCCTCAGGACACCATCCAGAGTACACACCAGATTAGTTATGGGGGAGTTGATCGAGCCGACTATCTGAGTTAAAAGCCCCTCCCGGGATGGAAGTCTAGCTAATTCCTCTAACTTTTCACCCTGGAACAGATTCTCCTCCACCCAGAAGGCCTTAGTCTTAGGTTTATCTGTTTTTTTGTTGAAATCATACAAAATCTTGGCAGGCACAAAGGGATCCTCGTAACCAAAAACTATTCCAGTAGGGCCTTCAAGGTAATTCAAAAGAGGGTCAAGTCCTAAGTCCCTAACCGCCAATTTCCAGAGGGAATTTTTGGTCACCACAAACTCAGCCCCCTGTTTTTTGAAATCCCTTCTTAGCTGGTTGATCTGATCCACATTTAATCCGGTGAAATCTGTAATGTACAGACTTTTGCTCTGTTTTAGTTTTTCTTTCAATTTGTCGACAACTTCCTCTTTCTGAGGCCTGAGCATAATCTCTCCTTAAAGTGAAGATTTGGACATAGCTAAAATCTCTCCGATGTCCAGCTTTACTCCAGATCCCATGGTCGAACACAGGGAGGCATTTTTCAGGTAGGTACCTTTAGCCGAGGCGGGCTTGGCGCGGACAATTGTACTTAGGAACATCTTAGCATTATCCAGAAGCGCCTCCTCAGAAAAGGAGACTTTTCCAATGGGGGCTGCGATATTTCCGGATTTATCCACCCGGTACTCCACCCTTCCACCCTTAACTTCCTTTACCGTCTTAGCCACATCGAAGGTGACGGTTCCGGATTTGGGGTTGGGCATAAGTCCTCTTGGGCCCAAAATCTTACCCAGTTTACCCACCTGTCCCATCATATCGGGAGTAGCTACGATCACATCCACATCCATCCAGCCTTTGGATATCTTTTCGATATACTCGTCTGCACCCACCATATCAGCTCCTGCGTCCTGAGCTTCTTTTTGCTTTTCGCCTTTGGTCAGCACCAGGACTTTTATCTTCTTGCCAGTGCCATGAGGCAATACTATGGTTCCTCTTACTATCTGATCAGCGTGTCGGGGATCCACACCCAACCTGACCGACAGTTCCACAGTCTCGTCGAATTTGGCAAAGGCATTTCCCTTAACCAGTTTAATGGCTTCAGCCAGGGAACGGACCTCGCCGGAAATTTTCTCTTTAACCGTAAGGTAGTTTTTACCTCTTTTCATCTAAGGTTCTCCTAAAACTTTAACCCGTCACCTCAATTCCCATGCTTCGGGCGGTCCCTTCGACAATACGCATGGCCGCATCTAAATCATTGGCATTTAGGTCGGGAAATTTGATCTGGGCAATTTCTTTTACCTGTTCCTTGGTTACTTTGCCTACCTTAACTCGATTGGGCTCGCCGGAGGCCTTTTCGATTTTCGCCGCTTTCTTCAGAAGCACGGCAGCGGGCGGGGTTTTGGTCACAAAGGTGAAGGTTCTGTCAGCATAAATAGTTATGATCACGGGAACAATTGTGCCCGCCTGTTTTTGAGTCTTGGAATTGTAGGCTTTACAGAATTCCATGATATTGACGCCATGCTGCCCCAGAGCAGGTCCCACAGGAGGGGCTGGCGTTGCATTACCCGCAGGTATCTGAAGTTTTATGATAGCTATAACTTTTTTTGCCATTTTATCACCTCAAAATTAAAGAATCTGAACTTGCAAAAAATCCAACTCCACCGGAGTAGGTCTGCCGAATATACTTACCATAACCTTGAGCTTCTTCTTTTCCATGTTTACCTCGCTGACAAAACCGCTGAAATCGGTAAAGGGGCCATCTATCACCTTTACCTGATCTCCGACTTTGAAAGGAATCTCCTCATAATCTCTGGTTCTTCCCCTTTCCACCTGTTTCAAGAGCCTTTTGATCTCAGTATCCCTTAAGGGAACTGGTTTCCCTCCGCTGCCTACGAAACTGGTTACACCGGGGGAGTTGGTAACCAGATTTTGGGTATTTCTATCCAGTTCCATCTCAATTAGAATATAACTGGGCAGAAACTTTCTTACTTTGGTAGACCTTTTGCCCTGTTTCATCTCCGCAATAGATTCGGTAGGAACCAGAATCTGTCCAAACTTATCCTGCAGACCTTCAGCCTCTACTGCGCTTTCTAAGTATTTTTTTGCTTTCTGTTCATGCCCGGAGTAAGTATGGGCAACATACCACTTTTTATTCACCGGCTTTTTACTTTCCTTTCATCAGCCTAAAATGAAGCTCATAATCATTCCCAGAATTTTGTCTATAATTCCTATGAAAATGGCCAAAATTAAAGAAACCACTATGACCACTAATGTGGAACCAGCCAGTTCCTGTTTTGATACCCAGCTGACCTTGGTTAGCTCAATTTTCACTTCTTTAAAAAATCTTTTTATTTTCTCAAACATGATTCCCAGAGTTTAATATAATGGTTCCAAAGATTTATTATCTCACGATTTTTCCCGTTTTCTCAATTATTGGCAGGTCTGGAGGGACTCGAACCCCCAACCCCCGGTTTTGGAGACCGGTGCTCTGGCCAGTTGAGCTACAGACCTATTCAAATCATATTAAAAATTACCTAAATTTAGTCCTTATCTGGTTTCCTTATGGACCGTATGTTTTTGGCAAAAGGAGCAAAATTTCTTATAAGAGACCCTATCCGGGTGCTTTCTTTTATTTTTGGTAGAGGTGTAATTCCTTCGTTTGCATTTCTCACAGGCTAAAGTAATAATTTCTCTGGGCATTATCTATTCACCAAATTTAGAAATTAGTTTTCAATTTTATTCTAAGATATCGGTGACCACACCGGCACCTACGGTTTTTCCTCCCTCCCGAATGGCAAAGCGCAACTCCTTCTCCATGGCTATGGGGCATATCAGCTCCCCCTCCATGTTTACATTATCCCCGGGCATCACCATCTCCACTCCCTCCGGCAACTTGATCATTCCCGTAATATCCAACGTCCGACAATAAAACTGAGGCCGGTAACCCGAGAAAAATGGAGTGTGACGGCCTCCCTCCTCCTTGGCCA
>JBARPA010000182.1:0-5729 GCA_049642665.1 Candidatus Zixiibacteriota bacterium | reverse complement strand
CGTCAGAAAAATTCATATACAAAACCAAGCCCACCGTGGATAAAAACAAAAGAAGAAGTAAAGCTCCTCCCTCCCTCCTCCTCTGCCGGATCTGGCTCCACAGCCCAAATCCTCCCAGCAGAACGGGTATCACCCAGAGACTTTTGTCCATGTACTGCTCCCGGAAAAAACCCCAAAAACCCATCCGGGGATGAGCCCCAAACTGACTCTCCCAGCTCCCCCGACGGGTGAACATCCGCTCCATCATGGACTGCTGGCCATACTGCTTCCGCTCCAGAAAATACTTGAAACGCTCCCAGTTGTCCGGATTGTTCTCATCTATGGCCGGATTTAAATTGGATCGTATGGGTATATATCCCTGAGCCGAATAGCCCACCAGTGCCACCAATACCAAAGAAAAACTCAATACCCAGCGAGGGTCTAACCTCAACCATAATATCACAAAACCCACCAACATCCACCCCACAAGCAATGCCAAAAAGGGCTCTAAGGTCACCATTACCAAAGACAATATCAATCCCGCTATCCAGAACCTGAAATCCTTAAGCTTTCCCCTGTCCTCCCATACCACCAGAAAAAATATCACCGGCATAACCAAAAATACCGTCATGTGAACGGCAATGGATAAAAGACCCAGATAGGCTATCAATACCAGTATCCGATCTCCCTTGCCGCTTTTCTTTTTGTCCATCCACAAAAGTCCCAGATATAAAATCAACATCATCAACATCAGGCCCAATCCATAAACCTCTGCCTCCACCGCATTCCCCCAGAAGGTCCTGCCAAACCCCAAAAACAATGAGCCCACCACCCCTCCCACATAACCGCTTAATCTCCGCCACCGGACCTGAGTATCCTGAGTATTATTGTCCCAGCGGCTCACCAGCTTCACTATCAAAAGATAGGATAACCACACCGTCAAAGCCGAGGTCAATACCGATATGAAATTAACCCGGGCCGCTATCTCCCCAAATAAGGGAATCAAGGTGAAAATACGGCCAATCAATATAAATATGGGCGCTCCCGGGGGATGGGGTACACCCAGGATGTAGGAACAGGCTATAAACTCTCCACAATCCCAGAAGGATACCGTGGGAGCCATGGTCCTCAAATACACCACAAAACTTATCAAAAATACCAATACCGATATCCACAAGTTCATCCTGTCCTGAGAATAATACCACTCCTGGATTCTTCTGCTCAAACTATCTCCTCAGCTATAAGCTCAGCTAAGTTATTAATATAACACATCATATGTTTTTTACAATCGTAAAAATGATCTAAACCATTAAATTTTAATCTCTTTGACCGATAAAGGATAAAAAAGGAGGATGGTATGCTTACATGGTGTGCTGTTTTATTCTTTTTAGGGGTTGCTGCCTTTTTGGATAGCCTTTTCACCTTTGGCGAGATATTCAGGAGGGTAAACTCCGTATTGTTTATGCTGGTCTCTTTAGGAGTTTTGGTTCGGGTTAGCATAAAGCAAAAACTGGGGCAAAGAGAGAATTACCAGGAAAGAATCCGAAATCTGGAAACAGAAATCCAGAACATAAAGCAAGAAAAGACAAAGGTGTTAAGCTGATCAGCTCTCAGTCTTTTTTTGATTTATCCTTTTCAGATTAACTCTGGCTTCCTCAATAAAAAGGGAGGAGCTGAAGTTTTCCAGAACAGAGAGGTAGGCCTTTTCGGCATTTGCCAGATCGTTTAGATCATAGTAATAGATATCCCCGATCAACTTCTGTGCCAGAGCGCAGTAAGGACTTTGGGGATATTCTTCAATGATCTTCTCTAACCTAAGAATAGCTTCCTCAAAATCACCTTCCTGGCGAAGTATATATCCGATCTGAAGCTCTGCGTTATCGGATAGGGAAGGATCCCCGGAATCAACCAGTTTTCTGAAAAGGGATAGAGATGTTTCCGAATTCCCCTTCACCTTCTCAACAAAAGCCTGAGAAAAAACCAGAAGTCCCAGAGGATTGCTCTCCATGTTTTCTTGTAGAATAGAAATCCTCTCCAGGCTATTGTTCACATAAAACCCTTTAGGGAAATCCAGGACCAATTTCTGGTATTTCTCCTGGGCACTTTTAAATTCCCCCTGGTAAAAATCTATCTCCGCCAGTTTAAATCTTATTTCCTCTTTTTTTTCCTGGGCCAGGGGTTTGCCAAGAAGCTCTGTAAACCAGGAAGCAGCGCTATCCGGCATTCCCCTGCTTAACCAGCAATCACCCATTCTAACCATGGCATCCGGATAAACAGGAGAATCGGTGAAGCCCATCGCTTTTTTATACCATTGGAAAGCTTCCTCTGGTTGATTCAGCTGTTTATATTTTATCTCACCAATACTGAAAAAAGATAGTGTCATTTCCTCACCCGGTCTTTGATCATTTATGATTTCTTTATAAACTGCTACCGCCTCTTCAAACTTTCTCATTCCATCTAAGGAATTAGCTTTACACAGCCTGGCTTTGTTCAACAGCTCAGGATTTAGATGACCGGACAAAAGATATTCACAAGCGTTTAAGGAAGCTTGGAATAACTTTTTTCTGTAACATTCCCGGGCGAAGCTGAGAACAAAGCTGCCCTTTCCATCCCACAGATAATCAACCGTTTTATAAATCTCAAAAGCTTTTCCCATCTTACCCTTTATGATCAACAAATCCGCATAAAGCTTATATGCATATTTATTGGTGGAATCCTCCTGTATAACACCCTCCAGGGCAACCTCTATTCCCTGTTGATCCTCACCAAACTGAAACAGATTTTTCATTCCCTTCTCCACTATTTCAAATTTCTTGGGATTATGCTCCATAAAATTGAAATACTCTTCCACACAGGATTTATAATCCCGGGTGATCTGGTACAAATTTACCAGCTCCAGTGAGAAAATATTTTTACCGAGGTTTTTGTTGCCCAGTTTATAAATTTCAATCGCCTTATCATAAAATCCATTCACCCTATAATTCAAGGCCACCCTCTGATAGACCTGAGGCAGGTTAAATCCTCTTTGGATGGCCTGGGAAAAGCTTTGCTCTGCTTTCTGGACCTGTCCCAACTTCAACTCGGTTTCCCCCAGCTCTGCCCGTAATCCCCAATCCTGTGGATGTCTCTGTACAAGATCCCCAAGCATCTCTATCAGATCCTGGTAGGATTTGCTATCGTAATATGCCCTTTTCAAAAAAGAGATAATTTCAGGGTTCTCCGGATATCTGGAGTACAAGGGTTTTAAAATTTTTATAGCATCGGAGTATTTCCCATCGTTTAAAAACAACTCAGCTCTATTAAGCTCTTTTTGTAACTCTACCTGAGGCTGGGCATAGGAGTTGACCGATAAAAAAATGATAAAGAAAGAAATAAGGATTAATAACTTATTTAACCTGATATTCTGATACATCGAGACCTCAATCTCTATATCTTTTAAATAAATACGAACAATTCTACTTTATTTATGTTTTTAGGAAGATTATCTGGGAACCATCTTGAAAAGCTTCCCTTCGCCTGGGTCAAGATGGGTGGTAAAAGGAATTGCCTGTAGCGATTCATTATAATCCACCAAAACAGTGTCATCCTGGTAAAGGTCTATGATCATATATTCGCCCAATTTATCAATATAGGAAATCACATTCTGTGATTTACCTTCAATGCATCTGCGGTTCACTAACATAAAACAGTCAGTGTCAACAAAATCTGAAGTGTCTTTGAAAAATCCAACTTCAACATATGGGGTATCGTATTCTGTGCTTTCAAGGCTATTTATGAAGCTGAAACTTGGTTCTCCCACGGTGTCGCTTTGACAAGCCCCTTCCCATTTCAACTCAAGTAAGGTGGGTCCTATTTTGTCGAGTACCCGATTTATTTCCTGGACAGCATACCATTTCTCATTGGGAACAAATCTTCCATCCCCCGGGCTCCATTCCACCAAACCCAGTCCTCTCCAATCAGTGGTATCACGAATAATCCCCTGCCTGTCCCTGCTATAGTAAGTCGTGGTATACCAGAAATATGCCAGTCCTTTGGCATCATATGTTAAAGCAAGATAAGCCTCAACTTTTATTTGGTTTGGCGTTGGATTTATAGCAGTCAAGCACTGGCTATCCCCGGGACAGAGATCCCAGGCGTGCACCTGGATTGTAGCATAGAAGGGCTTTTCAAATTTATCTGCTTTTTTAGAGCAGGTATCCATTGCTGCGCAAAAAAGACTCAATTCAGTCTGCAAATCCGTTCCGGGACGATACGGATAGTAATCCACATTGAACTCCTTAGCCCCAATTTCACTTAAATAAAGATCCCCTGCCATTGATTTCGCTCGGGTATGGGTTAAGGTAGTGAAAACGCTGGTGATATCTGATGAATCCCACCAATCCGGCTGGACACTCCCGATCAGCTTATTTGCATGATTCATTGCGGGAAGACTCCCGCCTGCTGGTTCGTCCATGAGATACCAGCGATAAAGCTGGGTATCCAGACTATTATAATAATTTCTCAGTGGTGTTTCGACTGAATCCTCTGTTAATGAAAACAGAATCCTTCCAGGCTGGTTCGACACTATGACTTTATCCACCCACAGATCTTTCACACCTGTCCAGAAAAGCTCATAATGAAACCCATATCCCCTTCTCTGGGTAAAAGAGATGCTCAAGGTATCATAAGCATCGGCTCGGTCAAAATCGGAGACCTTGACTGAACACACCCAGCTACGTTTGGCTTTAACATCGGATATGACAAGCCTTGCCACCTCTGCGTCTGGATCACCTGACTTGTCACCAATTTTCATAATGTAGTTGGCACTGCATTCAGTGGTGGGAAGCAAATTGGGACTGTGATTGTAAACGCTTCCTGATATCGGACCGGAAAAAACAACTCCCGAATCATGATCCAAAACTTTACAAACTCTTCCAGCTATAGCTCCCTCACTAAACCGGGAACTTACCAATGTATCATGGTCGAAAGCATAACCTTGATTCAAATTCTTATTCTCTGCTTCCAGATCCAAATAAAATCCATACTTAGTCAGATCCTCGATATATTTGTGCCCTCTCTCAGTGACTTTAACCTTTTTTGCCTCACGCCCATAATGATTAAAAGGGATGATGGATATTCCATTTATTCTTCCGTATCTGGTGCTTAAAGAATCACATACCCCGATGATGGAATTGGCGCCTAATTCATTAATCTGATTGAAGTAATAAGAGATGGTGCTTTCCGGCATATTAGTATTACAAGAATATGGATCCAGAAAGATTATTCTAGGAAATGGACTTTCAGCTAAGACCTGTTTCAAAATAAAGATGTCCATTAAGATTAAAATATAAATTATAAAAATAATAAATCGCCTTTTCATCACGATCCCAATCTTCTTATCGGATTAGCACCATCTTTTTGGTTTGAATAAACTCACCTGCTTTTAGCTTGAAAAAATATACTCCAGATGCCACCTCCTTTCCCTGATCGTTTCTGCCACCCCAACTAACTCTATACTCACCAGGATTTAGCACCTCATCCACCAATACCCTGACCAGCTGTCCTTTGAGATTATAGATTTTAAGTGTGGTGCGGATGGGACTGTTTTCAGTTTTCTGTTTTCCATGAACTTTGAATGAGATGATGGTGACAGAATTGAATGGATTAGGGTAGTTCTGATCTAAGATATTTAACTCCACCAGTTCCTCGTGGCCTTCCTCCTCCACATCAGTGGGGAGTGTGCTGTCACCGGCAAAAATCCAGGCCTCACC
>JBARPA010000181.1:0-7046 GCA_049642665.1 Candidatus Zixiibacteriota bacterium | reverse complement strand
CTGTTTGGTATTCCCCCTGAAGAAAAACTGTCAGGAGCACAGGTCTCCTGACCTACAACTATTTTCTTTATTTTGATTCAATTATCTTTAAGATTTTCTTTCCTTAACTTATCAATAATTTTTGAAGAAACCCAGTAAATTCCCCACGGTCTTTCTCCTCCGGCGGTGCTCTGGAAGAACAGGTATTTCCCATCCGGTGTTACCTTGGGAGATCCGTTTTCGGGCTCCGGGTTAATTTCATCTCCCAAGTCAATCCTGTCCGTCCAGGTGCCATCCTTCTTCTTGAAACTAACGTGCAAACGGTCTTTATGGGAAAAGAGCAGGTAATCGCCCTCCGGTGAGATGAAGGGACAGCGTCCTGTAAGCGTCTCATTCTTGAACAGTTCAGTAAGGTTTACAGCTTTTTGATATTCTCCGTCTTTGTACTGGGAACAATACATATTATCTTCAAACTCGGAGAAATAGAGATTCCCCCTGTTATCCGCCGAACACTGCCAGTGTATCTTTACAGAATTTACAGCATCACCAAGAGGTTTGGGTTCAGACCAGCCCGAAGTAATCCTATCCATATACCAGTAATTTTCCTTACCTCCTTCTTCACCTTCCTTTAATGGTTCTCGCGAGATAAAGAACAGTCTTTTACCGTCTGGAGAGAATGAAGGATCCTTCCACATGATTGATAGTTTTGGATAAGTCCACAAATTACCTACCATTTCCATTCCAAACACAGCAGAACCTGTTCGGGTCCGGACCATATCTGCCCAGTAAACTTCTTTTCCATCCGGAGAAAATGTGATCGTACCATGTGCTCTGTAAGGACCGGATACGACACCCGGCATGAACATCTCAGGTTTATCTCCCGGAGGTTTTTGCCCCATATAGGGTCCTGTCAGTTCAGGGAATTGGGGCTCTGAAGTGTCAACACCAATTTGCTTGAGAAAATCAGTTACATCTGTTAAGCCGATAAATTCAGCTACATTATAAGCACTCTCTCCCCTCCTGGAACGAGCATTCTTGTTCAATCCCTTGCCAATAAAATACTCTAATATTTCTATTTTACCTGTAGAGGCAGCATGGTGGAGCGGTGTCCAGCCGTTCTTATCTTCTTTATTGAGATCAAAGCCACATCCAATCAACGACTCAACTATCTTTATTGAACCAGCTGCCGATGCCATATAGACCAGATCCTGATACTTGTCTCTGTCTGCTGATATGTTCAACCCCTTTTCCTGCACATACTCATACAAGTTGAGGTAGTCACGTTGCACCGCATATTGAAGAGTCAGTTCCCAAATGCTTTCCGGCAGATAGACTTCTTTATCAATTAAATAGTCCACAAAGTCTTTGAAACCATACAATGCCGCAAGAGTCAGCGTAGTATACTCTTTGTTATTGTACATGATTTTAACGTTGATATCAGCCCCTCTTTGGATGAGAGTCTCTATTACTGCCATGCTTCGACCACTGCATGCGCTCATAAGTGCGTTTCTCCCCAATCCGTCCCTGGCATCAATGTCAGCGCCGGAGTCAAGAAGAAGAGTAACAATATCCAAATGTCCTTTTTCACAGGCAAAGTGAAGTGGAGTCATTTGATGAATGTTACCTTCATTTATGGATGTTCCTCCATTGGTAACTAATTTTTTTGCTATTTCCAGATTACCGAATATGGCTGCATAGTGCAGCGGAGAATCGTTGTCTTTATCTTTCATATTGATATCCGCACCCTGTTCAATTAGAAATCCGGCAATGTCATTCTTACCAGCTTCAATCGCCCGATGCAATGGTGTCATCCCGTCTTTGTCCAGCCTGTTTAACAATTCGCTGTTTTTTTTCAGGAGCATCTTTACTTTCTCCAGATCTCCACTTTTCACCGCGTCGTGAATATCATCTGCATTGGCTGTACTTGCAGTAAATAGAAGAAATATAAACAAAATGGATAATAGAATATTAATTTTCTTCTGCATTATAAACTCCTTAAGTTAGAAGTAATAAGTTTTTCGAATTATTATTCCAATCATCTGTTGATTCCTACTTACCTCTCGCACATACGCATAATTATATCAGGTTGTTTCACTTATCCTCAGCCTGATTAATACAAAATATTATCTGGGATTTCAGTTGACAATGATTAACCTCATTATAATTTAAGATATTATTGTCGTTTAGGAGAAGTTATTATATACGAACTTGATTTTAGAGATTTTTCGAAAATAAGACACCTTTTCCAGGGACATAAACAATACTTACCGGTACTTGCAATTATCGACGGTAACTTCCCCGGAAGAATCTTTGTGGATAATAAGGGCTCTCCAGATACTGCGCTGGCATGGGCTATTACACGATGGGCATATATTGAAGGAGATCCTCTAAACATCTCATTCAATGATTCCTTTGTTAAACTGATTCGAGATATAATCATTCCGAACTCCCTGCAGATAAACATGAGCTGGCTGGAGACTTACACTCCCGATTTATCGGATTGGACAAAAATGATGGAAACATATCTTTTTGAATTCAAACCTGTAAAACACTACGAGACGGTTTACACCTTCGATGAACAGAAATACCTTAGTTTGCAAAGAACCTCCTCCCAACCAGATGGATTGCTGATTGAAAAAATAGAAGTCCCCATTATACCAGATTCAGCTTTTAATAGCCCATTTATTAAAGAGGATTTTAAAGTTAAAACTTCATTTGGATTCAGATTGAAAAAAAACAGCCAGGTTATCTCCATCTGCAGGTCCTTTGGCTTCATCTCCGGCACTGAATTCATGATTGACATAGAGACTTTCGAGGAAAAGGAAAGATGCAAAGGCTATGCAACCGAAGTGGGTAAAGCACTTATCGATTATTGTCTTAAGAGAGGATACATTCCGTTGTGGGAGACAACATTGGACAATATCCCCTCCCAAAAGGTGGCTACCAAGTTGGGGTTTGTGGAGAACGAATCATACCCTGTATATGCCATCGATTTCAAGCATCTTTGATTTCTCTCCGGAATTCTACTTGATTCCACCCTTGTGAGAATTATTAGAATCGTCAGAAGGTAATAGGTAGGCTGTGATTCAAGTGGTTTTAGATGTTAGTTAGATTAGTAAAGTCAGACTAATATATTCGGGAATTAGTCATCTTATATATGGTATTAGTTTTTATTCTCGAATAGCTTTTTATATTGTCCGTAACCCTCCTTTTCTAAGTCCTCTTTCGGAATGAATCTCAATGCGGCACTGAATGATCCTTGAATCTTACCATCAACAAAATTTTTGGTTGACAATCCTTTATTATTCATTAAAATATGAATTGAATCAGATTTTTGGTGTGAAAATGTCAGGGCAATAATATTTGATTTTAAAATCATCTAAAAACTCAGAGCAAGCACAATGAGTGTTCCTTAAAAACCTAAGTATATAAGCATTAAAGCATGGCGTTAGCGACCCAGTGGGTACATTTTTAAGAAAACATGGAGGATTTATGGAGGACAAAGATAGAATCTTGAGTTGGCTAAATACTCTGAACCTAACAATCCATGAACTCCTGCGTTATGGTTATGGTGGATTACTTGCGTATCTTGTAGCCTACCTAATTGAACCATATGGCACCAAGAAGTTCATTGTTACTCTTGGCCCATCGATGAATATTATTCTCGCTTTTGCTCTCGGTGGGGCCATATACGTAGTTCACCGTCCTATAATAGGAGAACTACTTTACCTATTACATGAGTTGGTTCATATTCAACTAAGTAGATGTTCACGCAAACGAGGTCGAGGTTGCACATGTCGGACCGACTACTTTAAGTATCAATTTAATCTTTCTATCTCATCAGCTACCGAAGCTTTTCGGACAGTACGGGACAGTGAATTCTATAACCAAATTAGACAAAGTCGGTTCCACCGACAACATTCCGAGCTCCACATGCTTTATGTCACTTTCTTTGTGCTGACAATAGGTGCGATTGTTTTGTTGATTGAGCAGCCACCCAATAGAATAGTTACACCTTTAGTGCTCACTATTGTAGCTCTTTTTGCATTGCTGAGTGGATTCGTAGGTAACATTCTCTTGTGTCGCCAAGAGTGTAAGACACTTTTGCTGATACCTGAAGAGACCATTCGTGAATTGCTCACGACTACTGAGTTTATTGCTTCGGATAAGAAAGCTTAACAAATCTGCTCTACATTTCGCTGCACGAGGTCGGGTAGCCCACAGCAGAGCTGTGGGGCACCCTAGGAAGTCAAAATGAAAAAGTCCGTACTTTTGTAAGTTTAATAGTCAGGTACTATAACTTTTTACTTGATGAAAGATACAGGATATCGACATCAAATAAGGAGGAGGTAAAATAATGACAGCCCCTTATCGTTTTAAGCGTGGGTGGGATCGAGAAAAGTTAGCAGAATATATTCTATCAAGATTCTCTTTTGTGGCCAAACCTTCGACTGTTTCTGATGATATAGGTAGTGATTTTTTCTGTACTTTATTTCGACTGGAAGAGAAGGATGGTCTCGATTATCCGTTGCCGTTAAGTTCTTTTGCTATACAGATCAAGAGTAGTGATGCTACGTTTGACTTTTCACCACACATAGATTATCTGCAAAATCTTAAGATCCCCTTTTTCTGGGGAGTACTTGACGAAAGCAGAAGGATATTATCAATTTACTCTGGAGAAAACCTTCCTGTATTCTTCTCCCATGTCGGTGAGGTAAAATAATTACTAATTAAACCCCTTACACGAGATCAGATCAAATATCTGTATATTCCACCAGAAGGGCGCAAATACAATTACACGGTTATGTTTCCTAAGGTATTGGACATCGAACTGTTTTCAACAAGGGATGAACTAAATGTGATCGTTAGTGAATTTCAGAAAATTTGTTCACTAATGCATAGGAATATCTCGACTAGAGATACGAAAGAATACCTGTTCGAAAAATATGATGGTCAGTCAGTTATAATTATAGCTGGTTCTGGTTCTGCTGAGAAGTATCGCGACAACTTTATAAAGAGACTTGCTGAGAACTTTCACAATCTAAAATGGATCTATGATAATTATCCTGACAAGAAGAAACATGAAATCAAAAAAAATCTAATTGCGGAATTCAAGATTTATGAGGATACATACATAGGGATACTAAGTTTATATCCATCCATCCCAACTTACTTGAAAGACATATATGAAAAGTTGAAGAATACCTTATTTCATGACAGTGAGTAGGTCAGGTGCCCTGGGAACCTGACAAATGGAAATGTCAGGAGCACGCGGCTCTTGACCTACTGATGATGTAAAAGTGAAAAATTTAGACTCGGGTAGCCCACAGCAGAACTGTGGGGCACCACACGCCCCGGCTAAGATATAATATCAGTTTTTCTTCTCGAAAAGCTTTTTGTATTCTCCGTAACCTTCCTTTTCCAGATCCTCTTTGGGAATAAATCTTAATGCAGCAGAGTTTATACAGTATCTCATGCCGGTTGGTGCTGGTCCGTCCTCAAATAGATGACCCAGATGGGAATCACCTTGTTTGCTTTTTACTTCAGTTCTCAACATACCCAAACTGGTATCCTCCTCTTGCACAATGTTATCCGGGTCAAGGGGTCTGGTGAAACTGGGCCAACCAGTCCCGGAATCAAATTTGTCTTTGGATAAAAACAAAGGTTCACCGGACACAACGTCAACGTATATCCCCTCTTTTTTATTGTCCCAGTATTCGTTGTTGAATGGCTGCTCGGTTCCGCATTCCTGGGTCACCTTATATTGCAGGGGAGTCAATTTTCCCTTTAATTCATTTTCTTTGGGTTTTGTATAATTACCTTCCCAATTCTCTTTGATGAATTTCTCTCTGCCTGAGCCTTTTTTGTATAACTCATATTGCATGGTCTCTTTCCTGGAATAATCCTGATGGTGTTCTTCCGCTTTATAGAATTTAGTGAAAGGTATAATCTCTGTAACTATGGGTTTATCGAATTTTTTTGATTTATCCAAATCCTCTTTAGATTTCTCTGCCTGCACCTTCTGCTTTTGGTTATGATAAAAAATGGCAGTCCTGTACTGCGAACCCCTGTCGGCAAACTGCCCTCCCTTATCTGTGGGATCGATCTGTATCCAGAAGTGATTTAACAGAACCTCATATGATATCCTGGAAGGATCAAAAGTAATTTGAATTGCCTCATAATGGCCAGTTTTTCCGGAACACACTTCCTGGTATGTGGGATTTTCCTTATGCCCGCCAGTATATCCGGAGACCACATCGATCACCCCCTCCAAATCTTCAAAAGAATTTTCCATACACCAGAAACAGCCACCAGCAAAGGTAGCTTTTTCGAGTTTTTCATTCTCATTTATCTTGTTTTTTTCAGGCAATGCAGTTCCTCCTATTAGAATAACTGATGCTATCACTATTACAAGTTTTATAATTTTCACCATCTTTTTCCTCTTATTTCAATGTCTCGGGTAACTATACGGATCAACTCGCCCAGTGTTAATTCTTTACTAATTGTATCAGTTCAAAAATTTCCAGCTATAAATGCCTTCATATTTATTATTTGAAAGTAAAAACGAAAATCACCCCTTTACAATATAGTTCTGAAATACGAACCAGTTTACCAACTTAATCTTAGCACATTCAAAAGCCATTTGGCATTTTAACTAAACACCTTCAAAATCAATCCAAGCGAACCTGCCCAGATGAGTTTCTTGTGGATTTACAGTAATTCTTCCGACAACGACAAAAATCTTTCATCTGTCCTGTTCCGGATAAGGCTGTGATAAATCAAAAGACAGACTAACTACAGAAGATTTGATAAGCGTTGTGGCGGGATTTTATCCCCGCCACATTAAGGTACCGAGGCAAAAGGAGCCTCGGAACAAGAATTGATATGTTTTAGAATCTTGATATCTCTAAACTATATCTTTTCGACCTTTATTGCCTGAGGTCCTTTTGGTCCCTGTTCTTGCTCAAAGCTGACTTTGTCACCTTCTTGAAGGACTTTGTATCCTTCGCCGCTGATTGCAGAAAAATGCACAAACAGGTCCTTCCCTCCGTCATCCGGAGTAATGA
>JBARPA010000180.1:0-7670 GCA_049642665.1 Candidatus Zixiibacteriota bacterium | reverse complement strand
TCCTAACAGGTATCTTTTTAAAACAGATCCTGAGGTATCTAACTTCACTGCTTCATCGGCTTGAAAGGCACAAGCAAAAACAGTGGAATCCTGAAAGCCAACCAGGCTGATAATTCCCGAATCGCCCGGAATACCCAGGGGGTAATCTGCTCCTCGAATCACTGTGTCAGCTTGACTGTCAAAAAGATAGATTTGACCATCTGTTCCCCATCCTCCCGCTGCTAACCATCCCACACCGTCCGGGGAAATTGCTATTTGACCAGGACTTCCTCCGATCTGAATACTGTCTTTAATCTCATTAATTCCCGGATCGATGATGTAGATAGTTCCCCAGGCCGACCAGTAATCTCCGGTACAACAAACGTATATCTCCCCCTGATTATCCAGGGTTATATATTGGGGGTTGGTTCCAACATTAAGCTCTTTTATTATCGAGTTGGTCCTGGTGTCAAAAACTACCACCTTACCCTGACCATACATATAGGTAATTATGTCAAAAGCAGATATACAAATATAAGCCAGGCTGTCCAATATTAGAATACCTTCCGGCCAAACTCCGATGGGATACCCGGCCAGCAGATTTCTGTTTATCACATCTACCTTGAAAAGTGAATCCACCATAGAGCAGGTAACCCAAGCATACTCTGTATCGGAATCCGAGAAAGCCATCCAGAAAGGATTGCGGCCCTCCCCCACATCTATATAACCAACAGTAGTCTCGGTTTTCAAATCAATTATCTGGATCTCCGAGGTTACCGAATTGACCACATAAGCGGTGGTGGTAAACAGATTATTGTGTACTACTATCTGGTTGGGAGCGCAAAAAGGTGCCGTCCCCAGCGTCAGAAAATCATTGGTGACCACATTGGTCTTTAAATTTACCTTGGACAAAGTTTCTCCCAGGTTGTTGATCACGTAAGCTGTAGGATCGGTTCCCCAAGCAAAATTAATCAGGATACCTAATAGAATAAGAATTAGAAAGATTTTCCTCTTCATAACAATCCTCCTTACTTTTTAAATTGAATAGCTTATATTCTGTAAATCCCATTAAAGTTATCTATCTATTTGGTAAATCACCTCCAGGCTTGTACCCCATTCCCTTCCGGGCATGGAGTGATTCTGTATCAGGATATATTCCTCATTGGTCAGGTTTTTTACGTGAATGTCAAATCTGAATTCCCATCTGGAAAGACTCTTTTCTAAACCAAAACTCAAATCCTCTAAATGGTATGGTTTTTCCTTTTTGGTATTAGCTTCCAGAGTATATCTTTGGCTGACCCATCTTAACTTGTGAGAAAAGTGGCAAATCCAGTATGTAAGTTTATATTCTAAGTTGGTAACATAGCGAGGACGGAAGGGTATGAACTTACCATCATAGATTCTATCACCGCTTTTGTTCAAAGCTTCAGCTACGGTGTTCTGGTAATCGATCTGGATTTTATCATCAAATAAACTCAATTTTATGAACTCCTCGTGACCTGTTATTTTAGCTCGGGATATGTTCACCGGCATATATCTGCCATCAAATCTTCTCCTCCAGACGATTATATCCCACACAAAAGAATGAAAATAGGTGATCCCCGCTTTTACATTAACTCCTGGTAATAAGTGAAATCCTATTACCCCTCCCAGATCGTAATTTTCGGATTTCTCAGGCAATAGATCAGGATTTCCAGATGACCAGACGTCCTCCTTCCAGAAAAGAGAGTTGTTTGAAGGTTGGCGGTACGATTTACCATAGTTACCCCTGAGGATAATTTTATCTTTTTTCCCCCGAGACAATGTTAGCCCTATATGAGGTGAGGTGAAATCTTGAAGATCCTCTGGATCATCATACCTCAAAGAGAAATTTAAATTTAGATTATTGAGAAAAAGATATCCGGGAAGTTTCAAACCCTGGCTTTGAGCCAGAAAGAAACTTTTTGTCTGCCTTGTGATCTTGCCCATGCTCAGGTGGGGTCGAAGCAAATCCTGGTGATCCAGCACATCCTTTTGAAAATCAGCTCCCAGCTCCAGCCTGTTTTTGGGAAAAAGATTGAACTCCAGTTCCAGGGAGAGATCCAGGATGTCATCTTTGTATTCTGTATCATACCTCACTTTGTCTTGAGCGCTCTTGAAGTGTTGAATAAAACGAAGGAAGCCTAATCTGGAGCCAAAGGAGATTTTTCGGTTTAACTCTTTCTTGAATTTGAGATTTACAAATTTTCTTGAATCTTTAGAGTAAGCGCTTTTGGTCAATTGATAGGTAGCTCCGGGAATTCCATTTTTTGACCTGTACCACTGAGTTGAAAAACCTAAGTTGGTTACAGGGTTAAATTGATAAAGGCCTGACAAAAAGTAATTGTATCCTCTCTTGTAAGCATTTTTCCTCCTGCTTTTGCCGTTTTTGGGATCATCATATTCGAAATCACCTTTACTGGTATGGTAGGCATCGGATAAAGTTGTGGTTAGATTCGTTATGACTAAGGGATTTTTCATGGAGAAGCTGAAGATATCGCTTTCCCAGCTGCCAAGGTAGATTTTAGCTTTTAATTTTGTTTTATTCGAAATTGTCTGAGGATGGGTGATGATGTTCACTGCTCCTGCCAATGCATCTGCTCCGTATTTAAAGGAGGCACCTCCTTTATAAACTTCGATTTTTTCAACCATCTCCAGGGGTATGCTGTTCAGATCCACCTTGCCGTTGGATGTGGGGTTGATTTTCTGGCCATCTATCAGAACCAGAACGTGTTCCGGCGAGCTTCCCCTTATGGAGATCTCATGCCTTCCAGCCATGGTTCCGGTTTTCTGAACGAACATTCCTTCAACGGTCTCCAGTATCTCAGCAACCGTATTTGCCCGCAGTTTGTTGATCTTTTCTCTATCGATAACTTCTATTGTTGAAGAGATTATTGGAATCCTCTCTGCAGTTACCTCAATTGGAGGAAGCACATAGGTTTTCCTTTTGAGATAGATATTTAATTTTCTGGTTATATCTTCCACAACTTCAACATCGGAGATAATCTTTTTGTCATACTCTAAGGAATTGACTTCCAGCCAGTAAGTACCAACTGGCAGCTTCTCGAAGACGAAAAATCCGGAAGTGTTGCTGACCGTATGGTATCCTGTATTTAAAATCTTTACCTCAGCTCCTGAGACTGGATTTCCGGTGTCCTGGTCATAGATGTATCCTTGAATCTTTATGTTTGACTGGGAAAATACTTGGCTCACAAATAGGGGAGGGGTTAAAAAAATTATGAATAAGAAAAATAAAATTAGAAAAACAGGAAAAGCTTTATGTTTTAAATTTTTATTCATAATTATAAATTTTCATAAATCAATAAAAAAAACCAGCCTTCATTCAGGAAAGCTGGGATGGTTTATCTTAATACTAACTCCGAACCTTTCCCTCGAAGGTCAAAAAGAGCTTGAGAAAAATCTGGCAGGTTTACTGACTTTAAGGCTTCAAACCTACTGGCTTTGCCTTCCCATCCTCTTTCTTAAAAGGACAGTGGTTTTTTAAAGCTTTCGTAGCCTATTACAGTAGCGGGACTGTGGCGGATTCTCACCGCCTTCCCTTTTAACCCATTTGGGCACCAAATCTTTTTTCTTTTATCAAAGAACCGAAGTTATGATAAATACGCCAAAAGAGTTTGTCAAGTAATTTCTCAAAAGATTTTCATTTTTGTGTATTGGAGTGTCAACCTTCAGGTTGACAAAACAGATCCCTTCATTGTCAAGAAACTCGAAAGTGAAGCTGAAGCTTCACACTCCAGTATTGGTGATTTTAGAAGCGTATACTCGAAAACCCGTCAGGGGCAATACCCTGGCGCAGGTCCGCCTTTGAAAAGATACCCGATTAAGTAGACTATGTCGATTACGTTTACTTCTCCGTCGCAGGATGCGTCTCCTGATTTTATCACGCAAGGTCTGGGACCACTTCTAAATAAGTAATTTATCAGGTAGACCACATCAACTATATCTGTATTCCAATCATAATTTGGATCAGCTGAACTGTAATCACATTTTGCTATCACGAAATTCCTGGGTTTTATAAAAGGACAATAATTTGCGTAGGTAGTGCTATTAAAGTTTGTTCTTGCACCCGGAGGCACGTAGGTGGTATCAAGGCATATTCTTCCAGTGTCGAAAACGGTGAAAGTGAAAGTCACTAAAAGACCATCTCCAGGCGGCATAGGATCTTCGCTGTGGTCGACGTTTGTGACATAGGGGTAGAATGTAGGCGGCCAAGTTTCCAGTTTAAAGACTTTGTGCTCAATATGCTCCATTCTGCTTCCTTCAAAACCCTTTGGGGAATCGCTATAGTTGTTCTTTTCTAGATCAAGATCTGCATTACAGGGTGGACCATTACAGTTGTCGATGAAAACGGCAACAAACCAGTATACATCATTGTCATTCCAAACATTTAGATAAATTATTACATCCTGGGGGAAAGAATCAGGCCAGACATACAAAGTATCACCGGTTAGCGACTGCAATCCCCCAGCTGTGAGATAAAGAGTATCCGGCTCCCCAGGATCATTTGGATCTTGGGCCATCAGTCCTGATGAAGAACAGAGGATTACCATCACCAGAATTACTCCTAAAATTAGAACTAATCTCTTCATTTTACACTTCGTTAATTTTTGAATTCTTCTAACCACTATTAAGAAAACGTCAATAACCAATCGGGCGGAGGCCCCCCGCCCAAGGCGGGGGATTTCACTAAGCTCAACAGGCTCCGCCCCTACGCGATCGTTGGATCAAGGGCAATATCCTGGCGGAGGTCCGTTCTTGAAAAGATAACCCACCAGATAGACAATGTCGATTACGTTCACTTCTCCGTCGCAGGATGCGTCTCCTGACTTTTCCACGCAGAGGGGAGGGCCACTTCTGAAGATGAAGTTTACAAGAAAGACCGCATCAACAATATTGGTGATCCCATCATAATTGGGATCACCTTGGCTGTATTCACAATTGGCGATTACAAAAGTCCTCTTTTTCAAAACAGGGGTGTATCCTTGGGATGAGGTATCTACAAATGCAAGGACGTAAAAGGGAGGGATAAAGGTAGTGTCAAGACATATTCTTCCTGTGTCTGATACTGTAAAAATCATGGTGGCTAAAAATCCATCACCAGGAGGCACAGGATCTGCATACATCATTGCACCTCCGACTATGAATTTTGGTGGCCAGTATGTCAATTTTAAAATCACTACGCCAAAATCCTTCAATCTGCCTCCTTCAAAACACTGGTTGAAATCGGCACCGTCGTTTTTTGAGGAATCAAGATCTGCAGAGCAGGGGGGGCCATTACAGATATCAATCAAAGGAACTGTAAAACTGGCAATATAGTTATCATTCCAGAAATCGATGTATATGATTACATCCTGCGGGAAAACGCTAGGCCAGACATATAGAGTATCGCCAGTGGCTGACCTCATTCCACCCGGGCTGAAATAAAGAGTATCAGGTTCACCAGGATCATTTGGATCTTGGGCCATCAGTCCTGATGAAGAACAGAGGATTACCATCACCAGAATTACTCCTAAAATTAGAACTAATCTCTTCATTTTACACTTCCATTAATCTTTGAATTTATCTAACCACTATTAACAAAACACCAACTACCAATCGGGCGGAGACCCCCCGCCCAAGGCGGGGGATTTCGCAAAGCTCAACAGGCTCCGCCCCTACGCGTTATAACTTCTCAAGGGCAATACCCTGGCGCAGGTCCGTTCTTGAAAAGATAACCCACCAAATAGACTATGTCGATCACATTCACTTCTCCATCGCAGGATGCGTCTCCTGATTTCTCCACACAGGGAGGAGGACCACTTCTTAAGATATAGTTTACCAGATATACCACATCGACGATATCTGTTTTCCCATCGTAATTGGGATCAGCCTGGCTGTATTCACAATTGGCGATTACAAAAGTCCTCTTTTTAAAAACAGGATAGAACGGGGTCGCGTGTCCATCGAAAATGGTTACAAATATTAGGGTGGCGGCGGGAGGATAAAAGGTTGTGTCAAGACATATTCTTCCGGTGTCGTGTACGGTGAAAATCATGGTGGCGAGAAGTCCATCACCAGGAGGTACAGGATCTGCGTACACAGCTGTCCCTCCTATCATGAATATTGGTGGCCAGTATGTCAATTTGAAACCCAATGCGCTAAAATCCTTCACTCTGCTTCCTTCAAAGCATTTGGGGACGTCATTATAGTTATTCTTGAATGGATCAAGGTCTGCATCAGAGGGTGAGCCATTACAGGTGTCAATTAGAGGAACGTTAAAGTCGTAAATATCGTAATCGTTCCAGAAGTTGATATATACTATCACATCCTGGGGAAAGGAATCAGGCCAAACATAGATGGTGTCACCTGTTAGCGACCTCATTCCACCCGGGTTGAAATAAAGAGTATCCGGTTCCCCGGGATCATCGGGGTCCTGAGCCATCACGTTTGACGACAAAGATAAAATTAATATCACCAGGATAGCACCCAAAACAAAGGCTAACCGGTTCATATTATACCTCCAACTAAAAAATTGAAGAAAAATATTTTGGATTTAATCTAAATTTAAAATAATCCAAAATTGTGGTTTTGTCAAGTGTTTTTCAGGTCATAACCTGAATAAAATTAGTAGGGAAACCCAAATAACCTCATAAATTGCTATACTTGATGTTGTCTATATAAGATATTCAAACTCTGAGGCTTCGGGTAATCCAGCGTCTCTACTTATTTGTTTTTTGAGGATTATTCCTGGAGGATCTCTTTGAACTTCTCTACTGCTTCCAGGATCTGGTCTCTTTTCACATCCAGATGAGTTACAGCTCTAATCCTATTTTTGCCAAAAGGTACAAGCAAAATCCCTTTTTCCTTTAGAGCCTTAAGGAACTGTTCTACTGATTTTTTTGTCTCTGCAATATCGATGACCACTATATTAGTCTGCACAGATTCTAGGTCGATTTTCAATCCCTCTAAATCTTTTAGTCTTTCAGCCAGAAGCTGAGCATTTCTGTGATCCTCGACCAATCGGTTGAAGTTGTTCTCGATAGCATATATTCCTGCGGCTGCAATTATGCCCACCTGCCTCATTCCCCCACCGTACATTTTGCGTACCCTTCTTGCTTTCCTTACGAATTCCCCGGAGCCGGCAATAACCGATCCTATGGGGGCTCCTAATCCTTTGGACAAGCAGACGGAGACCGAGTCAAAGGGTTTGGCCCAGGTGTGCAGAGGGGTGCCGGTGGCCATTACCGCATTCCACAGCCTGGCTCCGTCCAGATGCATTTTGATATGGAATTCTGAGGCCAAGCTGAAGATATTTTTCATCTCATCCAAAGGAAAGACGGTTCCGCCTGCTCTGTTGTGGGTATTCTCCAGGACGATCACTCTAGTTGGCGGTATGTGGATGTCATCCGGCCTGATTCTCTCCTTTATCTGTTCTGCTGTTATCACTCCCCGGCTGCCCCTTATGGGATAAAGCTGCAGGCCGGATAGGGCGGATGCGGAACCCACCTCGTAGTTGAAGATGTGCGAGTCCTCCTCCAGAATGATTTCATCCCCATGCCGGGTCAGGGTTCTCAGGCAGACCTGGTTGGCCATGGTACCGGAGGCGACAAACAAAGCATCCTCCTTTCCCAATAGATCCGCCACTATCATCTGTAGTTTTATAACTGTAGGAT
>JBARPA010000179.1:0-6626 GCA_049642665.1 Candidatus Zixiibacteriota bacterium | reverse complement strand
GTGTAAAGTACATTTGAATGGGCTTTTATGTTATCAATCACCCACGTAAACTTTTTACCTATCTCTGAAAATAGTATTTTCATAAGCACAAACTCCTACTGATGTTTTGTTTCTACATCCACAAATTCCTATCTAAGCTCCTGTATTGTATTGCCTCGGAGATGTGCTGGGGTGAGATGTCTGGTTGTTCGTCTAAGTCTGCGATGGTGCGGGCGACCTTGAGGATGCGGTCGAATGCCCGGGCGGATAAACCCAACTGGGACATGGCACTTCTCAAAAGCTCTTTGGAATGATCGTCTATGGGACAGTACTTTCTCAAATCCTTGGACTCCATATGGGCATTGGCAAAGATGCTTTTTTCATTTTTGAATCTCTCAAGCTGCACATTTCTGCCTTTGTTTACCCTTTGTCTGATCTGGGCTGATTTCTCTCCGGTGGGCTGGCCGGCAAGCTCTTTGAACTTGACTGAAGGGACTTCGATATGAATGTCTATTCGGTCTAAAAGGGGCCCGGATATTCTTCCCAGATATCTCTGTATCTGCAAGGGTGTGCAGTTGCATTCGTGTGACGGATCGCCGTGAAATCCACAGGGGCACGGATTCAATGCTCCGGCTAACATAAATTTAGCAGGGTAGGTCAAAGACATTGATGCCCGGGATATGGTAACCCAGCCATCCTCCATAGGTTGACGCAGAACTTCTAAAACGTCCTTATGAAACTCTGGCATCTCATCTAAAAACAAAACTCCATGATGGGCTAAACTTACCTCACCTGGTCTGGGTATTCTACCTCCACCGATTAATCCTGCATCTGAGATGGTGTGATGAGGGGATCTATAAGGACGGGTGGCGATCAATGCGGTATCGGGTGGCAGTCTTCCTGCTACTGAGTGAATCTTGGTGGTTTCAAGAGATTCCTCTAATGTCAGATTAGGCAGGATGGTGGGCAATCTGCGGGCTAACATGGTTTTGCCAGAACCCGGAGGACCGATAAGGATTATATTGTGACCACCTGCTGCTGCTACTTCCAATGCTCGCTTGGTATGTTCCTGTCCTTTGACATCAGAGAAATCGACAGGATAGTCGAGTGACTTTTCGAATACCTCCTTTATATTCACTTTGAATGGGGCGATAGAATCGCCGCTTTGCAGAAACTCAACTGCCTGTTCCAGGTTTTCCACTGGATAAATGTTCAGCTCCTCAGCCATGGCAGCCTCTTTAGCGTTCTTTTTGGGAAGGATCATCCCCTTTATATTATTTTTCATTGCAGATAATGCCATGGGCAAGGCACCCCGAACAGGCCTTAATGAACCATCCAGAGATAGTTCCCCTAACATAATGTAATCATTGAAAATCTCCTGATGGATCTGACCGGTTGCTGCTAATACTCCAATGGCTATAGGGAGATCAAAGGCCGAGCCCTCCTTTTTGATATCTGCCGGAGCTAAGTTTATGGTGATCTTCTTTGATGGAAAATAAAATCCAGAGTTTTTAATAGCGGACTGAACCCTTTCCTTGCTTTCTTTTACTGCATTGTCCGGAAGCCCGACTATGGCAAAGGAGGGAAGCTGGGGGAAAAGATCGGTCTCCACCTCGACCACGTAAGCGTCAATACCCAGAACAGCTGACGATAATACCTTAGCCAGCATCCTTCACCTCTTGGCTGAATTTAAATCTATTTCTTAAACCGAA
Source organism: Candidatus Zixiibacteriota bacterium (assembly GCA_049642665.1). Lineage (GTDB taxonomy): Bacteria > Zixibacteria > MSB-5A5 > MSB-5A5 > SM23-73-2 > CAYURP01. The sequence continues at coordinate 4,935 of JBARPA010000179.1, read as the reverse complement.
ATTAAATCAAATCGAATTCAAAGTCAACTAAAATCTGAAAGAAAATAGAAGAATAAGACTTTCAGTTCAAGTTATTAAGAAGGCTATGCGAGCAGGGAAAAACCCTCTTAGCAAATCGAATAGAAAGATTTGCTGAAAACAATTAAATGCTCAAATTTGTGAAGTATTTACCTGGAAATCGATTTAAAATTCGACTGCCACTCCCAGGTGCGTGGTTAATATATCGGTCTTTGACTGAATTTTATCGAAAACGACTTTGCCGTTTACTCTTTTGATGGAACCTTCCTTAAGATATTCCGCCTCTCCACCTACGATATACCGGAAGCGCAGGTCAAGCAGAATCGACCAGGTCTTGGCTTTTTTGGTCTTACCGGTATACAGTTTCAGCATTACTCCACCACCGGCACCATAACTGAAGACACCATCATCCAGATTTGTGGAACTTGCAATTTCCTCCTCATCGTCCACGTCCTCTATTTTGGTCTCAGTGAAAAGGTAGTTAAATCCGACCAGACCCTCCGCATAAGGGCGGATCGGTCCCTGCTTAACCTGAGCCCTGAAAAGCAGATGCCCCACCACAATATTATTGGTGGTTTTTACCTCCACCTCCACCTCGGGAATATTGGGGCTAAATCGTTCCCGACGGCTCTCCTCGCCGTAATTCATAAATCCCAGGGAAATTCCAATGCCGAAGGGGGTGGTTGATGGCGAGTAGAGAAATTCTCCGCCAATACCGAATCCATTCTGATCCACGTTGTCTTTGAACTCACCCTGCGGAAAGCCAGCCATAAAGCTTAACCCACCCTGAAAATTGGTTTTAGCAAGTGCTGGCTGAGGAAGTACAAACAAAGCTGAAAGGATGCAAAGTAATAAAGAAACACCAAAAGCTTTAGCAAAAGTGTGGTATGATTTCATCCTGCTTCTCCTTTCTGTTAAGGAATTTTCTTTTCAATCATTTTAATCCTTCTTACGATAGGATTTGGATTAAGTTTATTCTTTTCTTTTTCTTGTCAATTCATATAACAGAATCCCGCAAGCCACTGTCACATTCAAGGATTCAGCCTTGCCCTGGATAGGAATTTTTACCAGATGATCCGCTAATTGAACCAGGTTCTGGCTTACCCCCTCAGGCTCTGATCCCAGAACCAGACAGATTTTCCCTGAACAATCCAAGCTGTCACAGGCTTTGCCCTCTTTCAACTCTGTTACAAATATCTTGAAGCCTTTCCTTTTCAAATCAGGTAGGAAATTCTGTAAATCGACGTCCTTCAGAATAGGAATATGAAAGATCGATCCCATAGTCGAGCGGACCACCTTGGAATTGAAAAGATCAACGCATTCTTCGGAAAGAATAACTCCATCTACTCCGAATGCATCTGCTGTGCGGATTAAGGTTCCCATATTGCCCGGGTCCTTTATGGAATCCAACGCTAAAAGCAATTCGGGTTTTCGTTGAAAGAGAAATTCCTGTGTGAAATCTTTTATTTTAACCACCCCTACAATTCCCTGTGAGGTGACTGTATCTGAAATCTTTTCCAAAAGATTTTGTTTAACTTGAATAAGCTCTATTTCCCTTCTCTCAGCGTTTTTTAAGATTATTTTTATTCTGGGATTTTCCTCTGCTTTTACAGTATAAAGCAAAGATTCGATTTCCCAGGCTGATTTGACCCCTTCCTCGCAGGATCTTGCCCCTTCAATTAAGAATTTGTTTTGCTTTTTTCTTCCCTTTTTGGTCTTAAGCTGGGCGATTTTTTTTGCCTTTTCTATGGATAGCATAAACTTATTAAATTGAAATATTACTCTTGCATTCAAAACGAAAAGCGTTTAAATATAATAAGGTTTTTATCTTAACAGTTCAATGATTTTTTTAAGACAAAGATTTCTGGTTTTTCTGGGGTTGGTTTTATTATTGCCCGTGCTGATTTATGCTCAGCCTGAGAAGGTTATCATTCGCCGGAATCTTGATTATCAAAAAGCTCATAAGTATACATTACCTTTGTCCCAGGAGATAATAAGAAAGAAGGTGGGCCTGGCATTGTCCGGCGGCGGAGCCCGGGGCTTTACCCAGATCGGTATTCTTAAGGTTCTGGAAAAAGAGAATATTCCAGTTGATTTTATTGCCGGAACCAGTATGGGCGGGATTATCGGGGGGCTTTTTGCCTGCGGTTATTCAGCTCAGGAACTGGAGGATCTGGCTTTGAAAATAGACTGGATGGATATGTTAAGCGACACCCCGCCTCGTCTTTCCCTTCTTCTCAGCCAGAGGGAGGAAAGGGAGAGGTCTTTTATAAAGCTTCGCTTCGATGGTTTTAAGCCCTATATCCCCCAGGCTTTGACCTCAGGTCAGAAGATATCCGATCTGTTATCCAATCTGACTATGAGGGCGAATTTCTTAGCCCGCTCGGATTTCGATGAGCTGAGGATTCCCTTCAGGTCAGTGACCACCGATCTGGTCAGCGGTAAGCAGGTTGTTCTGGGATCCGGCGATCTGGCTGAGGCACTGAGAGCCACTATGGGCGTTCCTTTAGCTTTCACCCCGGTGGAAAAAGGGGAGATGCTTCTGGTGGACGGGGGACTGGTTGATCCTGTTCCAGTGGGGGTGACCAGGGAGATGGGGGCTGAGGTGGTCATTGCTGTTAATACCTCTGCTGGCCTTTTGCCCAAGGATAAAATAGATACACCTTTAGATATCGCCGATCAGGCCACTACCATAATGTCTTTGAACAAAAAAATGGAACAACTGAGCTCTGCTGATCTGGTTATCTCCCCTGATCTGAGTCAATACTCAGCCATGGATTTTTCCCATATACCTGAGCTGATCGCCATAGGTGAGGATATAACCCAGAGGAAAATCTTAGAGATAAAAAAACTTCTGGAAACTGAAGACGAACCTGTAGAAACTGAAGTTTATCCGATTGAAAGAATCGAGTTCGCCGGTAACAGACACATATCAACAGGGTTTCTTAAAAGGATAATCAACTTGACCTCACCTGCTCAGCTCTCATATGCTCAGATCGAAAGGGATGTGGAAAAGCTCATTCTGACCGGTCATTTTTCAGAAGTTTATGCTGAGCTTATACCAGGGAGCGATCATTATGTCTTGTCCTACCACATGAAGGAAAACCCGGAGGTCAGTCAGATAAAATTTCTGAACAATACCCTTTTCCCTGATTCGCTTCTTGAAGAGAAAATCTCTTTTGAGCCAGGAATGACCGTTAATCACCAGATCTTAAGCGAGGATTTGAAATCGATAGTTGAACTTTATCATAAAAAAGATTACTCCTTAGCTGACATTGAAAAGATAGATTATAACTCTGCCTCAGGTGAACTCTGTATAAAGCTAGACGAGTGCATAATCGACAAAATCGAGATCAAGGGAAATCACCGCACCAGGGACTGGATCATCCGGCGGAACTTTCCGCAGAAAGAGAGAAAGCCCTTTAATCAGAAAAAGGTAAACCAGGGTCTTCGTAATATTTATAATACCGGTTTCTTCGAGACGGTGATTCTGAATTTTTATTCGTCTCCTGAGGGGAACATACTACAAATAAAGGTCAAGGAGAAAAAGTTCGGTTTTGTAAGATTAGGGGCACACTGGAACGATGAATATCACACCGAGGGATTTGCTGAGCTGGTGGACGAGAACGTTTTCGGAATAGGGAACGAGATTTACGCTCATTTTCAGTATGGTCACAGAAAGCAAATTTACAGCTTGAACTTCAAGGCGGATCGCATCTTTAAGACTTACCTGACCTACAAGCTCAGATTATATCACACCCGGGACGAAAGATACCTATATGAGCAGCATGAGAAATCAGGAACATTTAACCAGAAAAGGACAGGTGCAATCTTTTCCTTAGGTCAGCATATATCAAGATTAGGAACACTCTCGATTGAAGGGAGAATGGAGAAGGTCTATCTGAAACATAATACCGAACAAAAGTGGGGAGAAACACATATCCGGAGTTTGACTTTTAAATCGCTGGTGGATACCTTCAACAAAATCCCCTTTCCGGATTATGGCAAGTATCATCTTTTTTACCTGGAATTAGCCAGCGATGTGTTGGGTGGAGAGGTAGTTTACAAGAAAGCTGGTACCTCCATCGAGTCTTACTTTCCATTGGGTAAGATATTCAACTTCCATCCCAAAATAGCTTTCGGGATGTCGGACAAGGGGCTTCCCCTGTCAGAGAAGTTCACCTTAGGTGGTAAGAATAGCTTTTTTGGTCTTTTATCAGAGGAGCTAAAAGGGGATAAGATGATCCTATTAAACCTGGATTTACGGGTGAACTTCCTTAAAAGGTTCTATTTAACCTTAAGATACGACTGGGGCGATGCCTGGACCAAGCTCAAGGAGATAAAGTGGGAGAACGTCGAGCAGGGGATAGGTGTAGGGCTTTCCCTGGCAACACCTCTTGGTCCCATCGAGTTATTCTATGGAAAAGCCAAGAGCAAAGAGGAGAAAATCTACATGCAAGCGGGGTTAGAATTTTAACAATGTATAATTTTCTATTAATAACAAATTGAAATGTGAAACAAGAAGGCGGTTTTATGAAGAGAAACTTTATTTATCTCGGAATTTTTGTTGTTTTCGTTGTGGTGTTGATTCTTGATATATCTTTTATCCATGCCGGTCGCATAGTTACAATAGAAAATGAGAAGAAGGTTACTCCTGAAGCTTATATCAAAAAGGATCAACCTACTGCTATCTACATAGAGGGTAATCCTGAGCCAGTTTTAAGAATAGAGGATTTGCCAAAGGAGTTCCCCCCTCACATTCAGCACCCTGAAGGCGCTCGCTTCCCGGACACCAGATTCAACCTATCTTCCCTCTCACCGGATGCCCAAAGGATAGTATTTTCCTGTGGAGCGGTTCATAACTTGGTTGGAGTGTATGAATTAGAAACTAAGAAAGTACATGCTACTGACTGGCTG
>JBARPA010000178.1:0-7572 GCA_049642665.1 Candidatus Zixiibacteriota bacterium | reverse complement strand
CTCTTAGCCCAGAAGGAAAGAGAACTATCAGCTGTAAATAGTAAATTGGAAGCGATGGGTAAAAGTGTACCTCTAAAAACGGAATCTATTCCCTTATCTTGGATTAAGGATAAAGTGACCAATCTGAAGGAGCTTTTTGATCAGTATCCAGACAAGATATATCTTTTGAGACAGGAGATAAAAAGAAGCCTCATCAACAAGGTAGTGATGAGGCCTCGTCTATCTAAAAGTGACCAGCGGTTCTACATCGCTGAGGTGAGTGCTGATCCGCTAAGTCTTTTGGGGACAACACCCATTGTATCACTAATCGGTCATAGCGCTACGGGGAGTCGAACCCCGGTCTGATGGCTGAGAACCACCTGTCCTAGGCCACTAGACGATAGCGCCATATTTTATCTGTGTATATCGGTCAAAAATTTCTAATATCTACTTAGTTTATCTTCTCCTTATTTGACCAATTACATCATTTCTGCCTTTTGTCTGTCATAAACTATTAAGAAAAATATATTTGTCAAGGATTTTCAATGAGATCTCCTAAAAATACCATCTGCAGGGTTGGGAGACCTGTCTTTGGGAATGGAAGTCATTGTCTTATCGTAGGTCGGGCACCTTGCACGACCACATTTCACACCTTTTGGGAACTCCCTTAATAAACTAAAAACAAAAAATCGTTTTTTTATAATAAAAAGTTGAAGCGATTCTGATGTTAAGAAAGATTAAAAGCGGAAGACCATAGCGGCTAAGGTAGCTGCCTTCAGTATAGGATTGGGATATAATCCCAGAATTATCACTCCCAGAAATGAAATCAAAAGGGCAACTTTCAAACCAAAGGGAACTGCTATTTTGGCCTGGTTTTGAATCTCTTTTTTGTGAAAATACATCTCGCTTACCACACCTGCATAATAGTATAACGAAATAACACTGGTCAGAACCGCAATCACCACTATTCCCACATAACCCTGCTCAATGGCCGAGGCAAAAAGAAAATACTTTCCTACAAACCCGGCTAACGGAGGAATGCCAACTAAAGACAATAAGAATATGGTCATTAAAATAGCCAGAAGGGGTGAACGCCGGGACAGATCAGCATAGTCTTTAATCTCATCTGATCCGGTGGAGTTGCTGAAGGTTATGGCTACAATGAAAGCTCCCATGTTGGCGAAAAGATAAGCAAAGGTGTAAAAAGCTAAAGCCGAGATTCCCCGCTCCGAGGTGGCTATCATCCCGATCAGAATATACCCCACCTGAGCTATGCTGGAGTAAGCCAGCATTCTTTTGATGTCCGTCTGAAGCAAGGCGATTATGTTTCCCAGGATCATACCTAAAACAGCCAGGACATAGATGATGGTTACCCAGTCGTACTGATAGATCACGAAGGCTTGAATGAAAACCCTGACAAAAGCTGCTAACCCGGCTGCCTTTGATGCAACAGAAAGATAAGCGGTGATGGGAGTGGGCGCACCTTGGTATACATCCGGAGCCCACATATGAAAGGGTACCAGAGCCAATTTGAATCCGAAACCGGCTATCATAAATATGAGCCCCAGAAACAATGCTGGTCCCTCTTTTCCGAAATCCATAAAGTTATGTATCAAATTGCTTTTAATAGCCTGAAGATCAGTTGTTCCGGAAATCCCGTAGATCAAACTTATCCCGTAAAGGAGAATTGCCGAGGAGATGGCACCCAGAATCATATATTTCAATCCAGCCTCTGATGATTTGTAATTGTCCTTCAGGTAAGCAGCCAGGACGAAAAGAGGAATGGTGGTAAGCTCCAGCGCCACATAAAGTGATAATAGCTCACCAGCCGATGCCAGAAACATCATCCCCACGGTGGACAGAAGTATCAGGCCAAAATATTCCCCCCGGTATTTTTCTACCCTTTTGATGAAATCAACAGAGGACAAAATAGTTAAAAAAGCGGCTGTCAAAAAGATCAATTTAAAAAAGAAGCTGAAATCATCAGCCAAAAACATCTGCCCGAAAAGGCTGCCCTTTTCCGATACAAAGGTTAAAACCAGAGTTATCCCGATTCCCAAAACACAGATGTATCCTAAATTATGTTTGTTCTCTTTTCTTAAAAAGAAGTCCAAGACGAAGATAAATATGGCCCAGAGGAAAAGGAAGACCTCAGGAATGAGAAGTTTGTAGTTCAAACACACCTCCCAGGAAGTTTAGAGTGGAGAGTAAAGAGTTTAAGGCGAAAAATCTCATAATTATCCTGAAACTATGTGAACTATGTTCTGAACGGTTGCCTTGATCATATTAGCCAGAGGTGAGGGATAGACGCCAATGGCAATCATCAGTATGGCTAAGGGTATCACTGTGAAAAGCTCCCTCCCTGATATCTCAGTCAAGGCTTCCCATTTGGTATTGAACTTTCCTAAAAACATCGTCTGGATCATCCTCAAAAAGTACCCTGCGGTTATAACCACTCCCAGAACCGCTATGGCTACCAGCACCTTGAAAACCGGGAAGGCTCCAATGAACACCATAAATTCGGAGATAAATCCGGATAAGCCGGGCAAGCCTAATGACCCCAAACAGAAAAGGACCATCACCCCGGAATAGACCGGAAGTTTACCCCACAAACCTCCAAATGCTTCGATTTCCCGGGTATGGGCTCGATCATATAATACACCCACCAAAAGGAACAAGGCTCCGGTGATCAACCCGTGCGAGACCATCTGGAAAACGCAGCCGGATATACCGGTAACCGTGGCTGCAGCTATCCCCAGAACGCAATAACCCATATGGGATACCGAGGAATAAGCTACCAGCTTCTTTAAGTCCTTTTGAGCCATACATACCAGAGCCCCATAAACAATATTGATTACTCCCAGAATAGCCAGAGGCACGGCAAAATATATGGCACCCTCAGGAAACATGGGGTAACTGATTCGCAGAAGACCATAAAGTCCCATTTTCAAAAGGATTCCGGCCAGGATGACCGATACGGCAGTGGGTGCCTCCACATGCGCGTCCGGCAACCAGGTATGAAATGGAAAAATAGGAACCTTGACAGCGAAGGCTATAAAGAATGCCACATAAACGAGAATCTGAAAGCCCCGGGTCAGATCGGGTGCCTGACGAATCAGCTCCATCATATTCAGGGTATGCGGCTGAACCGTGAAGTACAGAGCCAGGATCCCCACCAGCATGAACACCGAGCCAAAGAGGGTGTATAAGAAGAATTTTATGGCCGCATATTCTCTTCTGGGCCCACCCCAGATCCCTATCAGAAAATACATGGGAACCAGCATGATCTCCCAGAAGATGTAGAACAGAAAGAAATCCAAAGCGGCAAAAACCCCCATCATACCGGTTACCAGCAAAAGAAAAAAGGCGAAGTATTCCTTGACCCGGCTGGTGATGTTAAACGAGGCGATAATCGAGACGAATCCTAAAAGGGCGGTCAAAAAGAGCATGGGCACTGAAAGCCCGTCAGCACCCAAGCGATAGCTTACCCCCAGAGAGGGTATCCACTCGTGATGTTCCACAAACTGCATCTGGGAGGTGGAGCCATCATAATTTGCCACCAGGAAAAACGATAATATCAAAGGAATGAAGGTGAACAAAGCAGCGGTCCACCTGATGGCATTGAAATTCTCACTTTTCTGGAGTAAAACCAGAATCATTCCCACAAAGGGCAAAAAGATAAGGTAGGTTAGAATCGGAAAGTTCATGATGATATTTTCCTCCTTAATTTTCGACTAAGAGAACTTTAAAAGCATAATTATAACTATTCCGAAAAATATTATAAGGGCATAGTTCTGCAATTGACCGGTCTGAATCTTTCTGATCCTGGAGCTGATTCCTTTGAAAACGTAGGCAATTCCATTCACCCCACCATCAACAATGTGGGAGTCAAACCATTCCTTGACATCCGAGAGAAAAACGGTAAAGTCGCCAAAGGCATTAACCAGCCAGTCTATAATCCCCAGATCGAATCTGAAGAGAAGTCGAGCCAGTTTCATAAGGGGATTTATAATTATAGCATGATACAACTCATCGAAATAATACTTGTTTAAAAGAACCTTATATGGAAATGCAAATTTCGCTTTAAGCTTCTCCGTTGAGATGGATCTCTTATAATACATAAGATAGGCTAAACCTATTCCGGACAGGGCAACTATGGTGGAAACGATCATCAGCAAAATATTTGGTTCAGCATGGTGGGGATGGTGGAAATATACAAAAGAGGAATAACCTTTTTTTAACCAAGGAATTCCCACCCAACCCGCAGTTATGGAGAGAAATGCCAGGACCATCAGGGGGATAGTCATGTTCTTAGGCGATTCATGGGCGTGTTCAAATTTCTTTTGGTCTCTGGGTTTTCCGAAAAAGGTCACAAAGCATAATCTGAACATATAGAAGGCAGTCATGAAGGCAACCAAAATGGCTACAATCAGGAAAATGGGCTTTTGAGCGGCCACTGCAAATATCTCATCCTTGCTCCAGAATCCGGAGAAGGGAAAGATTCCGCTGATGGACAATGAGGCGATAATAAAGGTTATCGCAGTTATTTTCATCTTGGGATAAAGCCCACCCATCTCCCAGATATCGTTGGTATGCATGGCGTGGATTACAGACCCCGCACCCAGAAACAGAAGAGCCTTGAAGTAGGCGTGGGTCATCAGATGAAATGTCCCTGCAGTATAGCCTACCAGGCCCAGGGCCAGCATCATATACCCCAGTTGAGAGATGGTGGAATAGGCCAAAACCCTTTTGATGTCGTTTTGAACCAATCCAATGGAAGCAGCCAGAAAAGCGGTGAAAGCACCAATAATAGCCACCACCAGAGCGGCGGAAGGCGCAGCCGCGAATACCGTCATGGCCCGGGCAACCAGGTAAACTCCGGCTGCCACCATGGTCGCAGCGTGGATCAATGCTGAAACCGGTGTGGGACCTTCCATGGCGTCGGGCAGCCAGACATGCAGCGGAAACTGGGCTGATTTGCCCACTGCTCCGCAGAAAATAAATATAGCCGAAATGGTTACCAGAGCAGAGGGAATAGAATTAGCCTCTATCTGATGAAAAATCTCATGGAAATTAAAAGTGCCCGCAGCTGAGACCAGAATGAAAATCCCTATCAAAAATCCCAGATCGCCTGTTCGGGTGGTAATGAACGCTTTTTTCCCGGCGTCAGCCGCAACCTTTTTCTCAAACCAGAACCCGATCAGAAGATAAGAGGTCAACCCCACCAATTCCCAGAATATGAATATCTCAAAGAAGTTGTTGGACAGAACCAATCCCAGCATGGAGAAGGTGAACAGGGATAAAAACGAGAAGTATCTGGAGAATCTGGGATCCCCGGCCATATACCCCACCGAGTATATCTGAACCAGCATGGAGACGATAGTAACCACCATAAGCATAACCGCAGTCAAAGGATCCACCAGCATCCCCATCTCAATTTTAAATCCGGGGAGATTAACCCAGGCAAATTTGAACTCCGAGCTCACCGGATTTTTCAAAACCTCTGTTAGAATGATGACCGAAAGAACAAAAGCTGTGGCCACTGCTCCAATGGAGATATATGCCGATAGCCTGGGCCTTTTTATGGTGAAAAATACTATGGTGGCAAAGGAGACCAGCGATAAAAACGGAATTATCCAGCTATAAGCTTGCATACAGGATCCTTCTTATTTTAGCACAACCGAAGATTATGTCCTTTCAATTTTCCTACCATTTCATCACATTAATTTTGTCAACATTTATTTCCTTATGGTGCCTATATATCAAAATAACGATTGCCAAACCCACTGTGGCTTCTGCAGCAGCTATGGCTATCACAAAAATCGCAAATACCTGTCCGGTGAGTAAAGTGGGAGTGATGAATTTGGAGAAGGCGATGAAATTGATATTAGCCGCATTGAACATCAGCTCAATAGCCATCAAGACCCCGATGGCATTTCTTCGGGTAATGGCACCATAGATACCGACACAGAATAAAATCGCAGCCAAACTTAGATAATGGACTAAAGTCAACAAATCCTAATCCCTCCTGGCTATAACTATAGCTCCGATCAAGGCGGCTATCAGAACCACCGAGACCACCTCAAAGGGTAAAACATAAGTGGTAAGCAAAGATTTGCCAATGGCAGTTGTGGACTGGCCTGTAAAAACGTCCTTGCTCACATTCCAGGCAGTTCGGCTCAAAACCCATAAGGTAACAGCCAGAATGGCGCCCACGATGATCAGTCCCGGGATCACCTGTTCGTTAAACTGCTTCAGGCTGGGACTGTATATCTTGGCGGTCATCATAATGGCAAAGATCAAAAGCACGGTCACTGCTCCCACATAGATCAATACCTGAACTGCTGCCACGAATTCAGCGTGCAGAAGAACATAAATTCCGGCTATGCTGAAAAAACACAAAACCAAAAACAAAAGCGAATGAAAAACATTCCTCAGGGTAACCACCATAACCCCTGAGCCTATGATCACTGCTGCTAATATGTAAAAGATGGCAACTTGAGTTCCGGATTCCAAATCAAAACTCCTTAAAAAATTTAATGCTCCTTTTTGTCAATCTTTAGCTAACAAATCTAGCAAGTATAAAATTTCTCATTTATATCCTTTACCCATCTGGGCCAATTTCTCCATATCGTAAACGAGTTCCTTTTTAGAATAAACTGAGAACTCGTAAAGATTAACCAGCTTTATGGCTTTGTCCTTTACCGGACATACCTCCTCGCACAGTCCGCAGAAGATACAGATCCCCTCGTCCACCTCAAATACTTTAGGGTATCTCTTTTTTTTGCCGGTCTCATCGGTTTCCGCAACCATGTTGATGGCAGCCGTGGGACAGGTTCTGACACACATACTGCAGGCTATACATTTCAGTTTTCCGGTCTCGGGATCGGTCATCAAAGCCACCACTCCTCTGGATCTTTGGGGCATGGTCCACCGCTCATCTGGATATTGCAGGGTAATGGCATGGGTGAAAAGGTACTTAACCGTAGTCCACATGCCCAAAAGCAAGTTATAAATGCCATCTAGAGTTCTTCTGACTATATTCATACTTACAAAACCTCTAAGCTAAAAGTCCGGTTAAGATCAGATTCAAAAATGCCAGAGGTAAAAGGAACTTCCAGCCGAATGCCATGAGTTGATCCACCCTGACTCTAGGGAAGGTCCATCTAAACCACATCACCACCCAGATCAAAAATATGGTCTTCACCAGAAACCAGATCCAGGAGGGAAGGATGGGCCCGTTCCAGCCACCCAGAAAGAGGGTGGTGGCCACTCCGCAGACCAAAACCAGGTTGGTGTACTCGGCAAAGAAAAACATAGCCCATTTCATCCCGCTGTACTCGACGTTGTATCCCGCCACCAACTCCTGCTCTGCTTCGGGAATATCGAAGGGGGTTCGATTCACCTCGGCAACAGCCGCAATGAGATAGATGAGAAATCCCAGAGGCTGTTTCCATATGTTCCAGTTCCAGATATGCTCTTGTGAGGATACTATTTTCACCATGCTCAAAGACTGGGTTAAAAGGACCACTCCCAGGACCGAAAGGGTCAAGGGGACCTCATAGCTTATGATCTGGGCAGCTGATCTGAAAC
>JBARPA010000177.1:0-2013 GCA_049642665.1 Candidatus Zixiibacteriota bacterium | reverse complement strand
GTTTTATCTTAGATGGAATCTGGTGTTTCAAATCATAGGCTTTTGTGTTTTCCTCTCTTGAATATGTAAAGATGCCTACTTTATCGAATCCTGTTTCCTCGACGAAATTGAGAAGTTCATTGAAATCAGATTCAGTTTCGCCAGGAAAACCTACCAGAAAGGTTGTTCGTAAAGTAAGGTTAGAAATTTTTTTTCGAAGTTCTTGAATCAATTTTATGATTTGATTTTTGGTTACCTTGCGATTCATAAGAGACAGGAGTCGATCAGATATGTGCTGTAAGGGGATGTCAAGATATTTACATACTTTTGGATTGGAAGCGATTGTGTCTATTAATTCATCTGAATAATGTGCCGGATGGGTATATAATATCCTGATCCATTTTATCTCAGGTATTTCAGAAAGGGAAGACAGAAGTTGGGGTAGTTGCTGTTTTCCATAGATATCCACTCCGTAAAGTGTTGTATCCTGGGCTATCAGGTTTATCTCCTTTGCTCCTCTTTTAGCCAGAAACTCTACCTCTCTTACAAGGGATTCAATGCTTCTGCTTCTGTATTTCCCTCTTATTAAGGGGATGGAACAATAGGTGCAGCAGTTGTTGCATCCATCTGCTATTCGGAGATAGGCAAAGGGGCGGTCGGAGACTTCCCTTTTAAATATTTCCTCATTCTCTTTTAATAGGGGTGGACTTACCAGACATATCCTTTTGTTTCGTATTATTTCATCACAAGTTTTACCTATGTTTTTGATCTCTGAAATTCCCAGAATGCCATCTATCTCCGGGATTTCCTTCCAGAGCTGGTCCGGATATCTCTGAGCTAAACACCCTACCACTATAAGCTTTTTGTTTTTGTCCCTTTTTTTCAGACTTATTATTTTCCAGATCTCTTCCAGAGATTCAGCTTTGGCTTGATCTATAAATCCGCAGGTATTGACCACAAGGATGTCAGCTTGTCTTAAATCTTCACTCAACTCATATCCAGATTGGGTAAGATGCCATCTCATGGCATCTGTGTCCACCTCATTTTTGGGACAGCCTAAGGTGATGATATTTACCCTTTTTTGTTTCATAACACGATCAAAGCACAGGTTATTAACCTGTGCTTTCAGGAATTTATAAAGAAATAAACAATTTTCAGTTTTACTCGGTCAGATCCACCACCTCTGTGCCCTCAGGTGGTGTAAAAACGAATTGTGAATCCTCAAGATCGGAGTTGATCTTTATCCTGTTGAAAACTAAGCTTACCCAGTTGTCGTTCATATCCTGATATTCCAGTTTCCTTACCAATAGATTCTTTTTATCGATCCATAAAGTCATTTTAGTGACAAAAAGCTCTTCCTTTTTGGGAGTCAAAATCAGCTTAAAGCAGGATCTTTTTTCGACCCTTTCATCTTCTCCCAGCTGGGGTTTATAATTATCTCTGAAATTGTAAATATAATCATGAGGTTTAAATATTTTTTTGGATTGCTTCAGCTTATGTATGGTAACCTGCTTGTTTTTCTCGGAGAAAAGCCACAAAAGTTTTCCATCGGTAACTATGCTTTGAGATGGATTATCTATTCTGAATTTATCCGGATTTTTCAGATACATCTTTCCCCGGGTCTTTTTCTCCGTGGAAAAAATCTCGGATTTGGTAGTCTGGATAAAGCTAATGGAGATATATTTAAAGGATTTATATCTTTTTTCTATTTTTGCGGATAACTCATCTGAGGTAAGGGGAAATGCTTTTGAAACTAATAGGAGGAAAATAGTTAAAACCAAAAGGTGTCTTTTCATATCTGTTCTTTTCTATTATTTCTCTTAGCTAAGAATTCCTTGTTTTCCAGATAGGATGGACCCACCAGGACTTCCCTGGCCTTGCTGCCATCATAGGGTCCCACAATCCCCTCCTCCTCGAGCTGGTCGATCAACCTGGCTGCCCGTTGATACCCTATTCCCAGTCTTCTCTGCAGAAGTGAGACCGATCCCTGTTTATGCCTGATTACTAACTCAATGGCCTGAATGAAAAGATAAT
>JBARPA010000176.1:0-1544 GCA_049642665.1 Candidatus Zixiibacteriota bacterium | reverse complement strand
TAATCAGCCCAAGGTGATAGTTTTACCTAAAAGGGAACCAGTTTGCTTTGTGATAGGAAAGGAGACTGATACCGGCTTTAAAATTGCCAAAGCCCCGGCATCGGAGATGAACGGATTGGTTGACCTTTTAATAATGGAAATGGGATAGAATGTCTAAAAATAAAAAGAAAAAGGAAAAGGAATTTAACGGGAATCAGGTGGTAGAGGAGCTCTTGGAAAAGCTGATAAAAAAGGTTTTGAAGAAAATAAACTCCAAAGATTACCAGCCTAAGGTATCAGATGCTCTTAAAGCTATCCAGCTCAAACATAAGCTAAAGAGGACTTCGGAGGCGGAGAAGATCTTCTGGGAATTGATTGAGAAAATAAGAAAAGAGGAGTTAAAAAGACTAAACAACTGAAAAAGGCAACTTTGATTTTGTGAGGGCAACACTATCAAAACATTTTGGATTGTGAGAATAAATGAAAATACTTGAATGTAAATCAGATGTTTGGTTTTTAATCATAATTTTGATATTACTTGGCTCATGCTTTGAGGTCAGGGGTGATGAGCTAACTGTTTATTCTTCAGCTGATGATGCCTATCTGAGAGAAGTTGACCCAGACTATAATACTGCACGTAACGACAGCTGTGCAGATTATCACAATACAGAGATAGGCATTCACCGGTTTGGCCAGGTTTACAGCGGTGGTAATTATTACCTGCCTCGGAGTTATCTGGTTTTTAACACCGGTTCGCTCGGCTCACAATCTATACTTGATTCCGCAAAACTCTTTTTCTACATCGAGTGGTTGGACACGTCAGACCATTGGGATATGATTGTGGTGGAGGGTTTCTGGGACACAGATCCCCCGGAAGCCTGTGATTTCAAAACCGGAGTCTGGATAGGGGAGCAAAGCGGAGGAAGTAAAAACACCAGTGGCATCTCAGCTGAATATAATTCCGTAACTCTAAATTCCACAGGATTAGGCTGGATCAATAAAACTGGAACAACTCGCCTGGCCTTAAGAAGCAACCGGGACATAAATGGCACCCCTCCCCCGGGAAGCGAGCAGATTCAACATCGAAGTGCCGATTATTATGGAACTGATAATGATCCATACCTGGAAATCTGGTATCACACCGGTGTACCGCCTGAAGGGGTGAATAGATTGTTGACAAAAAGACAACAAAGAAAGTAAGGAGCTGTGTGATGAGAAAAGTTGTTTTAGTCTTGATACTGATTAATTTTTTCACTGGAGTATCTGTAGCCGGACATTACTTGGGTACCTTTGGAACTGGAGCTGAGGTGGACGATACCTGCAGAATCTGTTTTCCCACGTTTGATACTCTGGGACATTCAGCCGATGCCATAGGCGATTCGGTCTATTTTCTGAGATTTGTCAGGGGAGCTCTGGTTGATTCCACATATGGCGGCGCGAAAATAAGAAATTATCTTTACTGCACCACCCAAAAGGCTTATGATGGGTCCAACCTGGGTCAATACACTGTTTTTTTCTATTGGAGGCCGGTAAAAGGAAAATGGTATAACGATGATGGGTATTAT
>JBARPA010000175.1:0-8075 GCA_049642665.1 Candidatus Zixiibacteriota bacterium | reverse complement strand
CCCCGGGCTAAATCCACCAAGGCACGTATCTTTCGAGAATCAGCTAACTGATTCTGGGTGGACCTCAACTCATCCACCGTTTTCATCAAATCTCTTGCCTGTCTTTCATATCCCTGGTAAAGCTCCGCTCTTTCAATGGATAGTGCTGCGTTTTCCGCAAATATGGTTAAAAGCTTCAGATCATCCTGAGTGAACCTCTTATCCACCTGGAAACTGTTCACATTGAGAACTCCCTTGGGTTTTCCTTTTACTTTCAAGGGCACGCAAAGTGAAGAAAATATCGTCCCCTCCTTTTCCACCAGATCGATGAACTCATATTGGTCTAATCTATCCGGATCCAGAAGGAGAGGTTGATCCTTCTCAATTACCCAACCACAAACGCCTTTTCCGACCTTCTCTTTTGCATCTTTCAGAAGATCGGCTTTATATCCATATGCTGCCGCACAATACAGTCTTTTGTCTTTTGAATTCAGAATCATTAAAGAGGCACGGTCAGCGTTAAGACAGGTGAGCGCGTGTTTGGTAACCAGATTAAAAATTTTGGTGGGTTTAACCTCGGAATTTACTAAAGTGCTCACCTCAAACAAAGCTTTGAGCTCCTGATACCGCTTGCCCAACGTAATGGACAGGCTGGTTTTTTGCGTTATCAGATCGTGTTTCAATCGACGAATTGACAGCTCCTGAAAAATAATGTAGCCTACAAAAAGAAGAGAGATACCCACATAACCTATTAATAAGAAGTGGAAACTGTGAATGTCAAACCTCTCCTGAAAAAACCTGCTTAGGTCTGAGTAAAAAACTATAAGCCCCATAAAGCTACTCAGGATCACAAGTGAAAAGATCAGCAAAAGCAAAACATGCCAGTCCTTCCTCTCTATTTCTTTTAGTTCCGTAGGTATCATATTAAGTTTTACACCCCTTGAATGCGAGCAATAATTTTGTCATTAAAAACAAATTCACTTTATAGATTAAAAATCTTTTTACCTTTGGATTCAAAGAGATTCCCACTTTTTCTGGACTTAAAAGCAAGGTATGGCTTTGTTTTTGCACCTCCGTGTAAAAACTTTTTCCAGGATCAGGTATGCATCTTTCATTTTTTTCGCCGGTTTCCTTATCCATAGGCTAAAAGGGTTGTAGCTTGAGAAAATCATCCCCTTTCCTGGTGGGGTTGGGATAAATCTTTATCACACGTGGTAAGTATTTTCTGATTTCTATCTCCAGAGGGATAACCATCCAGCCTTTCCTTTTCTATCAACGACTGGTCCAGTTGAAGATCAAGAGTCTTTTTCTTTTGAAGGGGCAGTTTTATAAGGAAAGTGCTTCCCTGATTCAACTCGCTTTCCACGTTTATCTCCCCTCCATATCTGGTTATGATCCCATAAGCCATGCTTAATCCCAACCCCACCCCTCTGGCACCTTTGGTGGTGAAGAAGGGGTCAAAAATCCTCCCTTTATCACTCTGGTTGATTCCCACTCCATTATCCTCCACGGAAATATAAACAGAATTTCCCTCCTGCCATGATTTCAGGATCAGCTTTCCTCCATGAGGCAGGGCATCGATTGCATTTATAACCATATTCATCAGCACCTCACTCAATTGCGAGGGATCGAATTCAAGTGGAGGAATTTTTCCCAACTCCGTCAAAACGATTATTTTTATTCCTTTGGCTTCGGCCTCGTTTTTCCATTTATGGCGAGTAATATCCACCACCTGTTGTATGATTTTATTTGCGTTTATCTCCATGGGAGCTTTCTCCGTGCCTGTTCTGGTAAACTCCTGAAGCCTGCGAATTATCTGCGTGCCATTATTTGCTACCTGTTCTATCACCCTGAGCCATTTCTTAGCGCTTTCATCTTTGATTCCCTTTAAAAGGAGCTCTGTCCGCCCCAGGATCACAGCCAGGATATTATTAAAATCGTGAGCTACACCACTGGCTATATCACCTAATGCCCTCAGCTTTTCAGATTGAACTAACTGCCTCTGGGTAACCCGCAGATCCTGTATGGTCCTTTCCAGGGCTTGAGTCTGGGATTTAAGTTCCTGATACACCTCTCCTTTATCCAGCGAGGCAGTTACATTTTCAGCAAAAATGGAAACCAGTCTCAGATCCACCTCGTCAAATCTTTTCTTGTCTCTTTTAGTGGTGACATTTAAAATACCCTTTAACTCCTTTTTGATCTTCAGAGGAACAAATAAATTTGTGCCTGTGGGATTGTCCTTACTTTTGGGGGAAGGAAGATCCTTTTTTCCCTCCAATAGAAGAGGTTGGCTATTTCTGGTTATCCAGGAGACAATCTCTGGTTCAATTTTTACACTTGTGGCATCCAGTTTTTCACCACCTTCGGAATATGCACCTGCACAGAAGAATCTTTCCTTTTTCTTATCATACAGCCAAAGATAGAGAGTTTCCCCTTCTATACTCTTCAGCACCGTATTGCAGATCATCTGCAGAATAACGGGAAGCTCAACCTCCGAGTTAACCAGGGTACTCACCTGGAACAATGCCTTAAGTTCCTGGAAGCGATGCTCCAAACTATAAGTCAGTATTTTCTGATTGATCAGATCTCGCCTCAGGGATCTTATGGAATGCTCCTTCAAAACGATATAAGCCACAAACAAAAGGGACAAGGCAGCAAATCCCAGGAAAAGCAAATTATAGTTGAAATAGCTGATCTCCTCCTCATACATCCCTTGCAGATCAGAGTAAAAGAAGGTCAGAAGAATAAATACACCGAAAATTAAAAGGACGCCCAGAGTTAAAACCCAGAGCTGCCAGTCCTTTTTCTCCAGCTTCTTAATCTCTTCTTGAATTGGTAACATCGGTTTTACCTGATATATTGTTCCTAATATTATAAAGTCGGAAGGTAATATCAGGACTTTAAGCGTAAACTTCTTTTTAAGAAGGGGGTAATCTGTGGTTAGTTTGCCTTCCCCAACCAGCTCACCCCTTTTACCAATGAAGGGATAAGAATTATCTGCGCTACTATTCCCGGTAGGCCGGTGATAAATGACACCTTTAAAAAGGTGGAAAAACCATAGGGCAAATTAATAAACGCAGCTAAGATTAAAAGCCCTAAAGCGAAAGCTGCCCTACCCAATATCATGGAGATAAAAAGAGATAAAATCAAGTTCACTTTTTTCACGTAGTGAAGCAATCCTATACTCAACCCGTAAACCGGCAATTCCATTGCCATCAAGGGTACAGCATAAGGTGGAGGCATACCTGTTAGAAAAAAACTGATTACCGGGGATAAGCCTCCCACTATGACTCCGCTTACCGGACCCGCAAAAATCCCGGCCAGAAATACCGGTATATGCATGGGCAAAAAAATTCTTCCAGCCAGTGCAAATTGATGAAAAACAAAGGGAAGAACAATACCCAGGGAGAGGAAAAAAGAGGTTAGGGCTATCCTCCTTGAGCTCAAGGTCACCATTTTTCTCCCTGAGCAAGATATAAGGAAGGTTGATCGACTATCTTAATCCTTTTTAACTTTGCTTTACTCATCATTTTTATCATTGATGAATTCTCAGGTAAGACATCATCTTTGACCTCTTCTCCAGCACCGGAGTGGTGTTCTTTTATCTCCAGACTGCTAAGAAGATGAGCAATGAAAAGCATTCCCCCTTTTTTCAAAACCCTGCTCATCTCCTGAAGAGATTTGGGTTTATTCCCAAAATGGGGAAAGGAAGCAAAACAGATAACCCGGTCGAAAATTTCATTCTCAAAAGGCATATTTCCCACATCTGAGTTAATGAATTCAATTCCACTCTGGGTCAGCTTTGACTTAGCAACAGAAAGCATTTCAGAGGAGAAATCCAGGGCGAAAAGCTTGCCCTCCTTTCCTGTTAGTCTTCTCAAATAAGGCAAAAGGATTCCTGTTCCCGTGCCCACGTCCAGAATCCAGTCACCCTTTCTTATCTGGAATCCCTTTATCAGATCTTTAAGCTCAGCTGGTTCATTCTGATAACAGAGTTCATCCCACTTATGGGCATGACGGTCAAAAAACCCCTTTTTCGACATATTCCTTTCTCCTAAAAACCTGATATAGATTCATCTGAAAATAATGATTGTTCATGCTATCTAGTGTTAGATGTTCTTGTAATTAGAGGAATGATTTGAATTCTTTCAAGAAAACTTTCCGTTTTAAAACATCAAATGGAAATTGTATTAGCCGCCTCCATTCACGATTTCAATAGCTCGGGCATATTGCCTATTCTGCCTACTTCCATCTGGTCTGCCAGGTTATAGTAATTAACACAGGTGGCACAGGAGACAATCTCCACTCCCATATTTTCCAGAGACAAAAGGGCATCCATCACCGGAGAGCCTTTGGCTGCTAATTTCACACCTAAACCATAAAAGACTAACTTTTCAGGTTTTTCGTCCAATCCCACCAGACCATTGATGAACTTTTTCATCATTATATGTCCTATCTTCTCATCACCTTCTCCCATCTTATCAGACCTTATCAAAACAAGTTTTTTCATTCTGGTTTCCTTCCTAATCCAGGATTCCTTCAGATAGGAATGGGCCTCCTGATCTTATTCAGTTCCGGAGACCCAAATCATTTTCCCGTTCTTATTCTTCTACTTTATCACACCATGCTTTTTGCCCACCTTGGTAAACGCCTCTATGGCTTTGTCCAGATGTTTTCTCTCGTGACCTGCTGAGAGCTGGACCCTTATTCTTGCCTGACCCCGAGGAACGACCGGATAAGAGAAGCCGATCACATAGATTCCCTCAGCTAAAAGATCCCGAGCAAAGTCGTGCGCTAGCTTCTCTTCATAAAGCATTATAGGCACTATAGGATGGACCCCGGGTTTTATCTCGAAGCCCTGTTGTGTCATCTTCTCCCTGAAATATTTGGTGTTCCCCTCCAGTTTATCCCTCAACTCGGTGGTCCTTCCCAGCATCTCAAAGACTTTGATCGAGGTATAGACAACAGCCGGGGCTACAGTATTGGAGAAAAGATATGGTCTGGATCTCTGGCGTAGAATATCTATGATCTCTTTTCTTCCGGTGGTAAATCCACCTGAAGCACCGCCTAAGGCTTTTCCCAGAGTGGAAGTAATAATATCCACCTTACCCATGACTCCTCTGTATTCCGGTGTTCCTCTCCCGGTCTTTCCCAAAAATCCTGTAGCGTGAGCATCATCAATCATCACCAAAGCATCGTACTTATCAGCCAAAGGACAGATCTCATCCAGCTTGGCTATATCACCATCCATACTGAAGGCTCCATCTGTAGCTATGAGACGCAGTTTATATTTCTGAGTATCTTTTAAATGAGTTTCCAGATCATTCATATCCCCATGTTTGAATCTCCTGCGCTCAGCTTTACACAGCCTGATCCCATCGATGATGCTAGCATGATTCAATGCATCTGAAATAACCGAGCACTCGGCATCCAGTAAGGTCTCAAAAAGCCCACCGTTGGCATCGAAGCAGGAAGAATAAAGAATGGTATCGTCTGTTCCCAGAAAATCGGCAATCTTTCTCTCCAGTTCTTTGTGGATATCCTGTGTCCCGCAGATAAATCTCACCGAGGACATACCAAATCCGTGCTTCTCCACTCCCTCTTTGGCAGCGGCGATTAATTCTGGTTTACTGGACAACCCCAGGTAGTTATTGGCACAGAAATTCATCACCTCACCCGTATCTTTGACCTTTATGTCAGCTGATTGAGGAGTAACAATGATCCGCTCGTCCTTAAAAAGCCCAGCTTCCCTGATGCTTTGCAGCTCCTTTCTTAGATTATCTTTCAAAACTCCGTACATTTTCAACCTCCTTTTTTTCTAAGATATTTTCGTTTATGGAAAAAGGACAACTTTTCCTGAAACCTTAGGCCTGGTCATCATCAAGCTGAACCCTTTTTCAAAATCGTCTAACGGCAGTTTATGAGTCACCACCGGGGATATGTCCAGCTTCTTGTATCTTAAGAGATTTGCCACCTTGAACCAGGTATCATACATCAGCCTGCCATTTATGCCAAAGATGGTTACCCCTTTGAACACCACCCCATTGTTGTAGTCCCACTGCACAGGACCAGAAGCCACACCAAAAGCAGAATATCTTCCACCTTTTCTAACCAGCTTGAATCCCAGATCGATTGCCCTCTGAGTCCCTGCCATGTCCAAGATCACATCCACACCAACTCCATCAGTTGCATCCATTATTATCTTTTCAACATCATCTGTTTTATCATTTATCAAAACGTCAGCTCCCATCTTTTTGGCGATATCCAGTCTAAATGGATGTCTTCCCACAATATAGATCTGGGCTGCCCCACCTACCCGGGCTACTCCTGCGGCAAAAAGTCCGGTAGGTCCGTCCCCGAAGATAAGGACATGTTTTCCGATGACAGGCTCAACCAGGGTGCAGTAAACCGCATTGCCCAACGGTTCCTGGACTGAGGCGAACTCAGGGAGAATGGCAGTATCATTTTTCCAGGCAACTATCTCCGGAACAGCAGCATACTCAGCAAAACATCCATCGCAGTCCACACCCAGGATTTTCAAATTTCGGCAGATGTGGGCTTGACCAGTTAAGCATTGAATACAGTCCATGCAGGGGATGTGCGTTTCAGCTGAGATGTAATCACCAACTTTGATTTTTGTCACCTGGGAGCCTACCTCGACCACCTCACCTGCAAACTCGTGTCCCATGGTCTGAGGAATAGTTTTGATCCTTCCCTGTGCCCATTCATTCCATTCGTAGATATGAACGTCGGTTCCGCAGATGGAGGTAGCTTTGACTTTGACCAATACCTGATCCGGGGCTATCTTAGGAACCTCTAGTTCTACCATCTGGGCTCCTTTCTCCCTTTTGGTCTTGACAATTGCTTTCATCTTCTCCGACATAAAATCTCTCCTTTTAGATTATGGTTTTTTCGATAGAGAATCTTGTCAATAGGTTTCAACTTTTACCCCTGTTTTTTCCTCAGTTCTTTTCGCTATTAACTCGAGCTTTTCCATACCAACGTCACTCAAAGATTGCTCCGCGGGCGGGTTCTCCAGACTATAAAGCTGGATGGAATCCGGTTTTATTTCGGTAACTCGATTCATCCAGTTTATCACTTGTTCATCCTTGGCATTTCCCCATTCTCCGTTTACCAGCATGGTCTGAATCACTATACCGTTCATCTCTTTTAGATTTCTGACTATCTCGTTATAATCAATAGACCTATGAGGTTGGTTAAATCTTAAAAAGGTCTGTGGATCACCGCAATCCAATTTCATAATCCTTAAATCTATTTTTCCTAAAGCTCTGAGCACCTCTTTTTTGTGAAGCATTGAGGAATTAGAAAGTATTGCAGCTTTTTTGTCAGAAGCGTACTGATCTCTGGTTTCAATTACCAAGTCTACGATCCTATCAAATTGCGGATGCGAAGTAGGTTCGCCGTTCCCGGAAAAGGTTATGTAATCAAACTCTGTTCCTTTTTTCAGGAACTCCTTCAGTGCATCCTTAACTTGATCCGATTGAGGGAGGTCATCCTGAATATCAGAACAGTTAGCTTTAATATACTCTGTCCATCCATAATGGCAATAGACACAATTGAAGCTGCATGCTTTATAGGAGTTGGGAGAAAGATTGATCCCCAGGGATCTTCCCAATCTCCTTGAGTTTACTGGCCCGTAAATGATACCCGCTTTAAGCTTCAGAGTATTCACAACTTGCCTTCCATAATAGAATTAATTCCAAAATGAACCATAATAATAAAAAGTTTGGCTTTATTTGTCAAGAAAAATAGTTTAAATATTCGCATCTATTGAAAGGATATAATCGTATTAGTGCTGATTTTTTTAATTTATTGAATTATGGAAAATATCGAGACGGAGCTCTCTGTCCACCCATAGATGCTATTTTTAACGTGCCATAGCTTGTTTCAACATAGGAAACACAAGTTGATACAACTTGTATTAACAAAATGATATTTGGTCCTATCTGGTCAGGGGAATTGAATTCCACCAAATAGGTATGTTCTGAGGAATTCTGAAGGCAGCAAAAGTCCCTCTTTTTTGAGGATTCTGAACCCATCGTCAATAGCCTGTTTAGCTCCGGTCATCTCCAGAA
>JBARPA010000174.1:0-2517 GCA_049642665.1 Candidatus Zixiibacteriota bacterium | reverse complement strand
TCTCCAGGGTCTTCTCGTCCGGGTTACCCACCACCAGTGTTCCGAATTTAGGCAACGCGCTACCAATCCAGGCAAAACCTCCGAAAGTCAAATTAGCATTTTCAATTGGAGGTTTGAATTCCACTCTTCCCAGAAAATCCTTGGCGTCATTGTCGTCTGAGAAATTGTTAGCTGGGTATCCATTAAAAATACCTACATTGAAATCCACATACTCAGTTTTTGTGGTAGTCTGGATACCCACCTGTCTCCATACGGCATATCTTGTGGAGGTCATGGGGTAATTGATCATCTCCAGCATACCTGTATGTGCCGGCATATACAGAGTGAAATTGGGAAGGAATCTACCGACTGCAATCTCGGTTTTTTCGATATAGAAGAACTGGGCTTTGTAGTCCAAAATGGAGGTACTTCCTCTATGGTCTGTCTGGACGAAATACTTCACCTTCCCAGGAACAATCTCTCCCCAGAACAAGATCCGAGCCCGGTTCAAGGTGAAGGAATTGGCAAAATGATTAACATCCTCATCCTCCATATTGAAGGTAAATCCTGCTTGAAGGATGCCCCCAATTTTGAGCGTACCTTTTCCTACCTTCACCTCAGCTATTTCAGCTGAGCAGATCTGAACGGTGAAAAGTGCAAGAAAGCAAAATGCAACTGCTAAAATAGTAATCCTTTTTTTCATATAATAATCTCCTCTGCCTTTTCTCTTATGCGTTTTGTTTCTCCTTTGCTTGTTTTACTTTACCTATTAACATTCCCACCACAGAGGCGGTCAAAGTCAGCGTGCCCAAGGGTTTCAGAAGCTCCCTGAACAATCCCAGATCCTCTGAGACCTTCGGATTTTTCGGTAGATCAGGATAGAAGTCCAAAGGCTCGGGAAGAACATAGATCTTATGGGTTCCGGTCTGAAGCTCTTTCTCCCCGTAGATTACAGGATTTCTTCCCTTTTTCACCAACCTATCTCTGGCTGCGTGAGCCATCTTCAATATCTGGTCATAGTCCCCAAAGGTGATGGCTCCGGTGGGACAAGCCTTAGCGCATGCTGGTTTAAGTCCATTGGTTACCC
Organism: Candidatus Zixiibacteriota bacterium; assembly: GCA_049642665.1. Lineage (GTDB taxonomy): Bacteria > Zixibacteria > MSB-5A5 > MSB-5A5 > SM23-73-2 > CAYURP01. The sequence goes on along the minus strand of JBARPA010000174.1, from coordinate 1,451 downwards.
GATCCACACAGAAGGTGCACTTGGTGGATTTGCCAGCCTGATCATCGATCTGAGGGACGCTCCAGGGGCAGTATTCGTAACAGGCCCCACAGCCGATGCACAGTTCCCTGTTGACATACACTATGCCCAGTTCCTTTACGTGGGTCATAGCCTTGGGCTCAACCGGACAAGCCTTTACGCAAGCCGGGTCCACACAGTGCATGCAGCGATGAACTCTGAATAACCACCTCAGCTGATTGTCCTTATCCACCTCATAGAATTTAATCAGAGTGTAAGTTTTGGGGGAAAGACCAATGGGATTTTGGTAACCACCTGTGGCTGCAAAGAAAGTGGTCTTCTCAGCAGGAAGCTCATTCCATTGCTTACAGGCGACCTGACAAGCCCTGCAGGCTATGCATTTTCCCATATCGAAAAGTATGCCTTTTTCTGCCATTTTATCCCACCTCCTTCATCACGTCACAAAGGAACGCTTTGTATTCTGGAATGTTGGTGTTGGCATCCCCCACATGGGGAGTTAGGCTGTTAGCACTATCTCCCTTTGCCAATCCTTTAAAACCGAAATGCCAGGGAAGACCGATCTGTTCATACGCCTTTCCATTCAGTCTGAATTGTTTGAAGCGACTAGTAACCACCGCATAAGCAACTATATGTCCCCGCGCAGTGGATACCCGTACCCTATCTCCATTCTTAACCCCTTTAGCTTGAGCCAAAGATTTGCTCATTTCCACGAACATATCCGGCATAAGCTCTACCAGCCAGGGATTGTTTCTGGTCATCTGACCTGCCTGCCAATGCTCGGTGACCCGATAAGTGGTAGCGATAATGGGGTATTTGTCCGGTGAGCCCACTGCGTCCATCTCTCCCGCCCAGATCTTAATGGCAGGATTGTTCTGCTGAGAGGACATGGCATTTTTCACTGGACTTTCCAAAGGCTCGTAGTGCTCAGGGAAGGGACCATCAGCAAGGCCAAAGCCAAACAGTCGAGCATAACCCTCCGGTTTCATGATGAACGAGTATTTCTCTCCTGGAGGCCAACCACCGTCAGGCACGTCGCCTATCCATTTTTTCTCCTCTGGGTTCCATTTGACCACCCACTTGTGGGGGGCATAAGGGTTGCCCAGCAAATCGCAGGAAGCTCGATTGTAAATGATCCTTCGGTTCACTGGCCAACACCAGGACCACTTGGGATAAAGCCCGATGTTATTGGGCGCATCCGTCAAATCCCTGCGAGCCGCCATATTCCCATCTTCAGTATAACTGGCGCAATACAACCAGTTGCCTGAAGAGGTAGTGCCATCGTCGGTGAGTTTGGCAAAGGATGCGACCAATTTGCCAGTCGTAAGATCATAACCATTGATATCTTTAGCTACTAAATGCACGTCTGGCTCTTTTCCTTCACCATAATTCCAATTCAGGTTTACTATGGGATCAGGGAACGCACCACCCTCGCT
>JBARPA010000173.1:0-3499 GCA_049642665.1 Candidatus Zixiibacteriota bacterium | reverse complement strand
AGGCAATAGCTTTGAAGCATACCACCTGCCTCATCCTATGCAGAAAATCAGATTGAGACTTTGAACCCCTGGAAAAAAGGTGCAAAAATCCCAAGATCACAAATAAACCACCAAGAATAATACCCAACCAGGTCGAGGCTTTCAGATAGTATTCAGGCGTAAAATCAAAAAAGTTATTTATCATTTTGAAAGCTAAAACTAAGATGAGAATTAAAAGCCCGGAACTGATCTTCTGAAAGCTTGAAGGATAGTACTTAAAATAGCTCGGTTTAAATCTTAAGATCGACAAAAGAAAAAAAACAAAGAAGCTTAAGAAAAGTATCTCCGATACTAAATGCATTTTAACCCCTCCTTTTTTTCGAGGATAGATATTTGTTGTGGAGCATCCTCGAGACAGTTAAGATAGTTTACAATTAATGACATCGAGGCAAAATTGGTGATTTTTTCTTTACATTGAAATTATCGACACAAGGCGGGAAACGTTTAGCTTATAAGAAGATAATGGGAGGGATTGATTTTATTTATTAAGTACCTGCTCGAATCTGAAAATTTCTTTTTTATCCCCTTTATGGACTAACCAATAATAATTATTCTTTTTTTTAGTCCCTACAATTTCAAGAACTCCATCTATCGTGTATTGATTGAGCAATTCCCCATTTTCAGAATCAAACTCGAAACAAAAGGTCTGCATATCAGTTGTTATTCCTTCACTTGTGTAATAAAGAACCATACCAGGAGTTAAAGATACTATATTATAATTGATCTTGAGCCCGTGTATATCACTCGGAACATCCTGTATGGGTGTCTTTATCTGACTATCCCAGATTAAATCACCATTGTTAAAATTATCCAGAAGTTCCAGTTTCTTTCCATCCTTAGCTTTCAATTTCTCAGTATAAAGTGTCACAAACTTTCCATTATTTGAAATTGAAGCTGCCAGAATTACCCCGGGAACCTTTTTCACCCAAAGTATTTGTCCTTTATTTTCTATAGAGAGTATATCATAATTATCTGTCAAAATAAAATACTTTCCATTCAAAGATGTGAAAAAATTTGGTAATCCCATAGTTGCTACACCAAACTCCCCCTTAGGGATCTTCCAGATCTCATCTCCATTCACAGCATCCAACATAAAGCATCCTTGGTAATCCATATAGATTAGTTCACTGTCTGAAAGAGCGTGAACAAACCATACCTTAAGTCCTGGTGTTTTCCTTTTCCATAAAAATTTGCCATTTGAATCATAAACCTTTAGTTGGTTATATGAATCAGGATTGTCCGATGTATAATAGTATTTTTCAGAAGGAGAAGGATCAAGCCATGATTTTAAGTTCATATTAATGATTTCCTCTCCTTTGTTTTTGATTACTCTTGTCTGAATCCTCCCGTTCTTTAAGCCTCTTATCCATAACTTTGATTCATCCTCTCCAATAATGTCATAGTAAAGGCAAGATTTACCGTGACAATCAATTGACCACTCGGTTGTATCTTCAAAATTGATAAATTCTATGCTCTTTTTATCCCTGTTCCCAGTCATTATAGCTAAAGCCGTGGAGGTTGCTCGGAAATTAACCATCTCCCCCTCTATCTCCTTTGACCAGGTGATCTTTGAATTGGGGAAAAGCTTGGTTATATCTTCTTGTGTTTTAGAAGAAGAACTATCCACCTGACCATAAGCAATTAGTGTTAGTTCAATAAGAGGCAGGACAAAAACACCTAAAATAACGAAACACAAAAATATTCGGCTTCTCATAAATTCACCTTCCTCACTTGATCTATTTTAAACAAGGCTTCTATTACCTTACTTAGAAAACTTCCCGCATATATCAAATATAGCTTTTAAATTGATGTTTCCAAGTAAAAATCTTAAGCTTGTATTTGCCTAATTCATTGGGCTTACTTATGCTCGATCGTCAAGATGTCGTCAAGACTCTTCGAGCTGCGCATAAATCGAGCAACTACGATCCCGTGCACAATTTGCAAAATGAATACTCTATCACTTTAAGAGAATCATCTTCTTTGTTTCGGAGGAATCACCAGCTTTTAATTTGTATAAATATATTCCGGATGCAACAGCCTCCCCCTTTTCATTTTTCCCATCCCAGATCACCTCATAATTACCGCCGGTTCTTTTTTCATCCACCAGAGTCCTAACCAGTGCTCCGTGGATATTGTAAATCCTAAGGGAAGTGGGGATGGGACCGTTTTCTGTTTTCTGTTTTCCGTGAACCGTGAAGGGTATGATAGTTGTGGCATTGAAGGGATTAGGGTAATTCTGTTGAAGAGAGAAACCAGCGACTTTTTTATATTCTGCCCCTGAAACTGCAGTGGACGTATCGGTCTCTGTTGTATCTGAGACCGTATCCTGAAAAACACCTACATTAAAAGTCAAAGATATATCCCAAGGTTTTAGTTGATGATTTTTGTCCTGGCTGTTTATATTCAAACTTCCGGAATATGTACCTGTGTCAAGAAAATCCGAATTTAAGAAAAGTGTTAAAGGCAGATCATCCCCGGTCGGAATCTCACCTTTTCGTGGCTCCACCTGAATCCATCCGAGCATGATTCTTACCCTCAAAGAATCCTCTAAAAACTCCTGGTTATATGAGATCAAAATCCCGCAGGAACCATCGTCATTTTGCATGCCAATTGTCGCAGAGGTTATTGGATCTTCAACTTCTAAGTATTGAAAATCTATCTCACCCTTTTGGGTAAGAATTGTCTGGAACGTTAAATATTTACCCGAGATAAAGTGTTTCATCTGGATATAAGAAACAATAAAAGAGTCTTGCGAAGAATAATAGTATATCTTTGTACTATCTTCAAACCACAAATTAGACCAGAGGGGTGCGATTAAACTGAGAGGTGTTTGTGAATTGGGCAGTATATCATTTTTCCATTTTAAAAGCCTCACCGGACTGAACTTCAGACACCCATTCAGCATAATCCACAGGCTGTCATAATTGTTACCATAAAATGGAAAAGAGAATCCCAGGGGGATGGGTCCATAAATGTAATCCGGAGTTCCGTTTTGATTTAAAAGAACTCCCGAGTTAGTGATATCAATCCACCCAAACTCCGATTCAGGCTTTTTTCTGCTGTCAGTCCAGATATAACCAAAACGATCTGTCCCTCCGATAGAATCATCTATTGAGAGATCAATTTCAATTTCAAAATCCAAATCAATTCCACCAATGTTTGACAGGTTTAAATACTCCAACTGGCTTTGATTTGTATCAAGCGATACCTCGATCTCATTTTCTGCTAACCAGAGGTCAGCTCCTTTTTTTGGTGTAATCTCTATTTCATTGGAAGGTTCACTTTCCTCTTCGGAATTAATTGAAGTGATCTTATAAAAATAAGCTTGACCATTTTGCACGTCAGTATCAATGTAGCTGAATTGATCTGCCTCCACCGAGTCTTTTAAATTCTCAATTGACAGAGAAAATTCCTGCTCCTGTGATCTGTAGATTTTAAAGCCATTCGCTGGGTTTAAAGT
>JBARPA010000172.1:0-7827 GCA_049642665.1 Candidatus Zixiibacteriota bacterium | reverse complement strand
AACCTCAAGCTCCAGCTCTCCATCAGCTAAGAGGATGCGATCTTTAGGTTTTAAGGATTTGATTAATTCAGGGAAGTTTATCGAAACTTTGTTCTGATCACCGATCACATCTTGAGTGGTAAGGATGAATTCTGAGTGGGGAATAAGTTCGATCTTTCCCTTGGCAAATTTGCCAATTCTCATTTTCGGACCTGATAGATCCTGGATCACTGGCACTCTGATTTCCAGTTCCTTTGAAATGGTTCTCAAGTTGGAAATCACCTGAGCGTGATCTTCACGCGACCCGTGTGAGAAATTCAGGCGAGCGATATTCATTCCCGCCTGGATCAGAGCCTTCAAAGTTTCTGGCGAGCTGCTTGAAGGACCAATGGTGCAAACGATTTTCGTCCGTCTATTTTTCATTTTCCTCCCTCAAAGTAGAGACCGAAGCAACCGATAATCGATTATGTTCGTCTAATTCATTTCAACTGAACACACACCCTAATTATATGGGTCATTCCGGAGATATCAAGTGAAATTCCTCATCTTTACGTAGAAAGTATGGAATTTGCTTTCAGATCGAGTCTCTTCCTGCCGAAGTTCTTAGTGTAGTTTATTGTTGTAATTGTCAAGATAAGTCTATGTTTAAACGGATAGGCGTCGCTGGAGTCTTAATATGAAAGTGTCTATAAAAGAATTGGCTTATGATGTGGAACATTTCAAACAGGTGGCCGCATACTATTTATCGTCAATTGCAAATGCACTCAATGTTGAAATTGCCCGGGAGATCCTGTTCAATGAAATCAATATAAATCAATACGACACATACACTAACCAGAGCGAGCTTCTCGAGGGAAGGGTGATTCGTGTCAGAGATAGCACCCGCGCCCTGCGTGGGCTGTTGAAAAGCCGTTCCGACTCGCTGGCTAATTTCAGCGTCATCCAGGCCATATATGATATAGCTAAAGACGTTCCCCGCCCCGACTTAAAGCCCGGTTTTTATGCGGACCTGATACATATGTTTAAGGGGATCAGGGGTGAGGGACCAGTGGCACCTGTGGATGAATACTATATGAACAATGGTCTGGAGGGTCGCAACGCGGCGATAACACGATCAAATGGGCTGGATAAATTGTGGCAGAGGATGGAAGAATGGATGGCGAGATATAAACACGGCCTTAAAGAGGACGTGATGGAAAAACGTGAAAAACGCCGCCAGAAGGTCCTCTCTCAGTTTGGCGGAACTGAGGAGGACTGGTATGATTGGAAATGGCACCTGAATAACGTCATAAAAAAACCCACAAAGTTATTTAAACTGATACCGCTATCTCTTGACGAAAAAAAATCTTTGCAGCTTTTAGAAGAAGCCCGATTGCCATTCGGTATCACCCCCTATTATCTTTCATTGATGGACGAAGACAGCGAGGGACACGATGGCGCCGTAAGGGCACAGGTTATCCCGCCGGAATCTTATGTTGAGTATCTCTCAAAGAACAAGGGAAATTTCCACTGTGAGTTCGATGAGTTCGATTTTATGCTGGAGAAGGATACCAGCCCCATCGATCTGGTAACCCGGCGCTATCCTGCCATTGTCATCTTAAAGCCTTATAATACCTGTCCCCAGATATGTGTTTACTGTCAGCGCAACTGGGAGATCGACGAGGCGATGTCCGAACAGGCACTTGCCCCTCCGGAGAAGATCGATCAGGCTGTTCAATGGATTAAGGACCATCCAACCATAAAAGAGGTACTGGTAACCGGCGGCGATCCATTGGCACTTGAGGATAAGAAACTCTTCACCATTTTACGTAAGGTAGCGGAAATTCCTCGCCTGGAACGGATCCGTATCGGCACCCGCACACCGGTCACCGTGCCCATGCGAATTACAGACGAACTTGTCGATTTTCTTGGCAGTTTGAGAGAACCGATGTGCCGGGAGATATCTGTAGTGACCCACGTTGAACATCCTTACGAGGTTACCCCTGAGGTGTTCCGAGCGGTGGAAAAGCTTCGTACCCGAAAAATAAACGTTTATAACCAGAACGTTTACACCTTTTACGTCTCGCGTCGATTCGAGGCGGCTCTGCTCAGGAGACTTCTGAAACGCATTGGCATCGAACCCTATTATACATTCAATACCAAAGGCAAAGAGGAGACATCAAATTACAGAGTCCCTATAGCCAGGTTAATGCAGGAAGTAAAGGAGGAGGCACGCTTGCTACCGGGATTGACCCGCACCGACGAGGCAGTCTACAACGTTCCTGCACTGGGTAAGAGTTATCTCCGGGCGTTACAGCACCGGGACATAATATCTCTGCTTCCGGATGGCTCGCGGGTATACGAGTTTCATCCCTGGGAGAAAAACATCAGACAACAGAAATCATACGTAGGGATTGACGTTCCCATCCTGGACTATCTGCAAAGGCTGGATGAGATCGGTGAGGACATATCAAAGTACGAAACCATCTGGTATTACTTCTAAAGCCTCTCTTTTTAATCCCCTGTATTATCCTTATAGTTAAAGAGATTTTTATCCTGCTTATAAATGAAGATTATCTGAAAATTAGAGAAAAGGAACAAGATCCTATTACAATTACCACCTACCAATTTAATTGGCTTGTAATAGCTTTTAGTTCTGCGTCAAAAGAATTACAATCATAAGAGCTAAAAGCAGCAAGCCCCAGAGCAGGATGGCAATTCGGGTGGCTTTACTTGCCCGGTCAGCTTCCCACCAGGTTATGGGGCGAATACCTTGAGCCAAGAATGTCGTTACTCCAGCCAGGTTGATACAGATCAAGTTAACCAGTAAAAGCAGCATAGCCCCTGATGCCATGTACCAGTGTCCGGACCCCAGAAGCAGCCCGAACGTCACCAAAGGAGGAAGCAAGGCCACCGCCACCATCACTCCCACCAGAGCAGTGGGGATACCGGTGGTAAAAGCAAGCGCACCTGCAATCCCTGCGGCAAGTGCCAGGAGAATATCTCCCAGACCCACGTCAGTTCTGGATGCCAGAACATGTATATCAGGATTAACTGTAAAGAAAAATCCTATTATAATTGATAAAACAAGTGCAGTTAAAATTCCCACCACATTAACCTTCAACGCCCTTTTCACTAAAGAGATATCGCCCAAAGTGGTACCCAGGGATAAAGCTACGTTGGGGCCCAAAAGGGGTGCAATAACCATAGCCCCAATTAAAGCTACCAGGTTGTTTCGCAGGACACCGATGGCGGCCACAATGGACGAGAGAACCACCATCACCAGATAAACTCTTGAGAGCTCAGCGCTTTGAGTAACGTCATTATAAAGCTCCTGACGGCTGATCCTGGCTGTTTTGGTCTTGGAATCTGGTTCAGGCTCAGGCTTTTCCTCTTCAGGCACTTTTTTCTCCTCTGGTTCAGGCTGAGGAAGTGAAGCTTCTACTGACAATAGCATTGCTCTGAACCCTTCAACGTGTGAATAATGCTTTTTTAAAAGGTCAAGAACACCTTCGGTCTCTTTTGTGGGAAGAAGTACCCTTATCATAATCTGATCTTGTGACAGTTCTGATTGCCAGATGCCCAATACTTTTTGGTCCTGTAGTAATTCCTGTACTTTGTGTTCGAATTGCCTGGGAAGAACTACCTCAATTAAACGTTGAGCCATTCAATCCTCCCATCCAAATCCTTTTATAGACTTTAGTAGCCAAAATTGTCTCCCTCTAAAACGCCTGCCCCATGTTGAATACAAACTGGCCTTGCGGTTCATCTCCTCTTGGGTTCAAATTGATCCCATAATCACACCGCAGAATTCCAATGGGGGTGTTGGCGCGAATGCCCAAACCAGTCGACATACGAAAATCACCAAAATGGAAATCTTCAGGTTTCCACCATACGTTTCCCACATCTGTAAAGACCACCACGCCGATCATCCTGTACAGCGACTGACGAATCTCAAATAGATTCCACACAACTTTCAGTCTTCCGCCAATGGGTATATCCTCTTTATCCAAAGGCCCCACAAGTCGATAGCGAAATCCTCTCAGGGAATTGGGGCCGCCGGCGTAAAAACGTTCGTTCAGGGGAATATCTCGGGAACTCCCGAAGACGTCCATCCATCCAATTTCCAGTGCGCTGCCGATAATGGTTGAGCGTTTCCAGGGATAGAAGTGCTTGAGCAGAAATTGAGAACGCACGAAGGTGTCGGTACCCTGCAAAAATGATCCGGCAAGTTCGTTGTTCCATTGAACATATATGCCCCGAGTGGAGTTGAACAAGTTGTCTCTTGTATCATAGATCAAGGAAAGCGTCAAGGTTCGCAGATTACTTTTGAGTTCTTCCGGAATGGTTCTCACTTTAATGTGAGTCAGCCTTGCGTTCTCGTACCGATAGGTAATTGAAGCTGTGGAGCGCTTCCCGAAATTCTTTCCGACAACCAGACGCCCGCCCCTCCGCTTGAGATCATAGCTGGGTTCTTCCAGATATTCAAGCAAAAGATTGACATCGGTTCGCCAACGAAAGCCCAGAGTCCAGGGTTCAGTGAACGAGGCCTCCAGACCCCGACTGATGAAACTTATTCTGGTGGCCAGTCCAGCCTTTCGGGCCGTTCCCAGCAAATTGGTGTTAAAGACCTCCACCCTTGCTCGCCCTTTTTCCACTGATCCGTATCCCACCGCAACATTGAATTCAAGGGGCTCACCTTCCTTTAGCTCCACAACAACATCCTTCTTTGCCGAATCCCCGTCTGCGGGAGGCTGGGGCCGAATAAAGACGCTCTGGAATAGTCCGGTCAGATACAATCGCCTTTGCGATTCCAGGAGGCGAGAGTATTTGACTACTTCTCCCGGGCGGAAAAGCAGCTCACGCTTTATCACTTTAGGCCTGGTCTTTTTCGCACCTTCCAGACGGATCCCAGAAATAGCAAACTGAGTTTTCTCCTGTATGATAAAGTCGATCAGGGCTTGATGAGTTTCGGAGTTAATGTGGATATCCGGCCTCACTTCGGCATCCAGGTAGCCGTTATTGGCATAAAGCGTCAAAAGGGACAGGGTTGCATCCTGAATTTTCTTCTGCTTAAAAGGGTCCCTTGGCCTGATACCAATCTTCGCCAGAAGCAAGCTATCACCGAATACCGTGTTGCCGAATACCGCCACACCCTCTACCCGGGTCAATTCACCTTCCGATATCCGAATATCAATGTTAACAGCACGGCCAACTGAGTCTATTTGTACCAAAGTATCTACAATTTGGGCTTCCAGGTAGCCATTTTGCTGATAAAATAGCTGGAGACTGTTGAGATCATCCTGGAAGATTTGGGGATAATAATAAGAAGATGACAGAAATGCAGAAGGACGGGTAACCATAACCCGCTTGAGCCTGTGATCGTTAAATGACTGGTTGCCTTCAAAGGTGACGGTTTTTACTTTCAGCTTCTTGGATGGTTCCTTCGCAAAGGGGGTTGATTCCAGTAAAAGGCACAAAAGGCCGAAATAAAAAAGAAGCCTGACTTTCCTCATCTGGATCTCAATTTATATTTCAAGTTCATTCCCGACCGGCCTTGCTGATCCGTTTCCCCCTCCAGAGAGAAGTGCTTGGACAGCTCATAATCCAGCCGTATGCTCTGTTCATTGAAGTGACCAACGGTGGTTATATAGGTGATCTCCATACGGCGGGAAATCCTCTTGGAAGCAAGCAATTGTGGACCCCAGGAGTTGTCAAAGCGAAAGAGGTTTCCCTCAATACTTAGCTGCTCCAGCCCTAACAGGGTGCCAAGTTTACCCGAGGTATAACCAGCGATCTTCTGGCTGGAAACCGACTGAGCTCGCTCCAGCAGAACACCCGACCTGCCTTCTGAATTCTTGCCTACTATTTCCTCGCGAGTGGCGCCGATAGTAAGCAAGGATAATATATCAGACTTGTCCAGGGGTGGATCGGAAGTCAGTTCCACTATTACCTCATCTAAGGGGCCTTGTACAGCAAGTGTGACAGCATAAGCGGTCACCTCGGTTGCCCGATAGGTTTTGACAACAGCCTCTGCCCTCAAGTCTATGATCGGGTTTAAACGATCCGGATCGACGAAATCCACTACCCCCTGGCTGATCCTGAATTTTCTGTCAAGATACAGCACGTATCCCTCCTCCACGGCCACACGTCCGGTCAGATTGGGTTGAGCCAGGGAGCCTATAACACCTAACTCAGTATGCAAACGCAGCCGGGCCAGGTTGTTATCGATCCAAATCTTTTCACTTTCCCTTAATCGTATGTCCATACGGGTTTGCTGCAAAAAGGAGGGCAGCTCCTTTTTCGGCCTTTCCACAGCTTGCACAAAGGACAAAATGGACTGCGGCTTGAAATTAGCCAGGAAGCGTGATTCCCCCATTACGATGTCACCCTCCAAAAGGTAATAGTTATTCTGTTTTCTATAATTAAATTGGGCCGATTGAACCAGAACATTTGCCTCCTTGTGTCGATTAATCTTCATATCCTTTATGACGGCCTGGAGATTGGCATCTGAGAGTTCTCCTAACACGTGGGTCAAGATGCCTGAGGCAAAGACAGTTCCTCCACCAATTCGTATAAAGAGCGAATCCAGGTAGACCTGGTTTTGGCTAAAGCCCACTTTGACTACACCGCCAGTCATTAGCGTATCCAGAAACAAGGGTTGCATTACTAAACCCCGCACCTCCAGTTGCCCCTGCAGCTGCGGACTCTCCAGCAGCCCGATAACTCTAATTTCTGTATTCAGAGTTCCAGATAGTTTTTCAACATCGGTCAAAAACGGCTGCAGAAGCGAAATATCCATCTGTTTAATTCCCAGACTGATTGCCAATGAATCGCGCGAAACCATACCCGATCCAGTCATCACGCCAAAATCTGAAATAGATGCTTTCATCTCCAGGTCGAACTGCTGCCATTGATAAGCCACAACCCGTCCTTCCAGGTGAAATGGCGTTTCCCGAATCACACCATTCACATTTTCAATATTCAAAATGGAATCCTCCATGGAGACGTTCACCTGGATCTGCTGGATTGGCTGAGCATCGGGGGCAGGTCGAACCGTTACGTTGTCAAGCTTTAATGTTCCAACCGGGTGAGGATTAGCCACGGTTCCATTCCAGCTCAAATCAAAGGAACCGTGGCCGGCAACCTCAAGCTCTTGGGGCAAGAATGGATCAAGCAAGGCAAGATCAAAATCTTGTGCCGAAGCTTCACCCTTCAACGGGCTGTGTTCCGAGATAGAATAGCCCCCGTCTTCTCGCTTCTCCAGTCCAACGGCTCCGGAAGCGCGAGAATAGTGAGCCTTATTAAATAATTCCAGAGGTTGAAACTCAAACTGATCGTTAGCAAAAGTCAGCCGCCCTTTTACCGAATCGGCATCCACCAATTGATAGCGGGGTTTTTCAAGGAGGAATTCAAGTTCTGCCTGTGGATTTGCCAGATTTCCTGAGAGGTCCAGAGTGAACCCGAGAAGTCCACTCATGTCTAAAGGTTGCGGAAGCAAAATCCTTATCTTTTCAATATCCAGTCGATCCGCCTCCATCCGCAAAGAGAGCCGGTTCATGTCAGACAGATCAAATTTTGCCGTCAGCTTTCCAGCCCCCGGCAAGGAGGCTTGGCTGTGATCTAATTCTCGCACCAACTCGGAGATATTATCTTCCAGATTGTGGCTACTAAGGGGTATCTCTACGAGATTTATTTCGCTGGTTCCTTTACGGGACCGGATATCGAATTCCGCAGTCCCTCTAAACAAAAGTGAGTCACGACGCAAAAGCAAAGAGGACAGCTTTATTCGTTGATTATCCAGAACCATCCTCAACGCCCCCTCATCGCATCCCATATCCCCGTAACAGGGTTTAAACAGCTCAACAG
>JBARPA010000171.1:0-7833 GCA_049642665.1 Candidatus Zixiibacteriota bacterium | reverse complement strand
CTTCTATACTCCAGCGAGGCTGACAAGGAAGCTAAGCTTAAACAAAAAATGAGAGAACCGGAAACCGGAAGTTAAAATCCGGGAGGATTAAATGGATCTGAGAGAGTCCAAATCACAGAAAATACTTCTAATAGTTTTAGTTGCGTTTTTAGCAATCTATTTCTGGCATGCTAGATTCTACTCTAATTATTCTAAAAAGATAAGCGGAAGACAACTGGAATATGAAACACTTCTGACTCATCTCAAGAAAGTGGAGCTTAAAGCTCAAAGCGTTGAAAGCTTAAAAGCTGAATATCAGAATCTGTGGGAGAAATATAGAAATGTGGAAGAGCTGCTTCCAGAGGAAAACGAAGTTCCTTTGTTTTTGAGCCAGATGCATACCGCTGCCCAGATGTCACAAGCACGAATTCTGGAATTGGTTCCGAAAGAGCCTTTGCCGGTAAGCTTTTATAATTCCCTGGATTACACCGTGAAGCTGGAGGGCAATTACCACGATATGGGGAAATTTCTGTGCAACGTGGCCAATTTCCCTTTCCTGAACAGCGTTTCCGAAGTTAGCATACAGGGCTTGCCTCTCGAGCTGGCAAAGGGTAGAAGAAACAAGTTCCCCATCACCTCTGCCTTTAAACTGACCACATATTTTATAAGAGAAGATGAGAAACTCAAAAAGCTGGAGCTATGAGGAAAGGAAAATAATGAGAAAGCACTTTAAAACTTTATCCGTTTTTGCCTTCTTCATTGGATTCTTATTATTAGCAGAAGTCTCCGGAGTAAATTCAGGTACTTTCGTTACCAATGTCAGTTTGGAGAAGAAAAAGGATTTCACATACTTTACCATATTTTCTAAGGATAAAGTTGAGTTTAAACACTTTATCCTTCCGCCTAAAGGCGACAGACCTGATAGGATAGTGGTCGACTTGAAGAATGCGGTTCATAAACTGCCACAGTATAATTACAGAGATCTTCCCTGGAACATGATTACGGCTATAAGAACAAGTCAGTATCAGTCAAAGCCAGAAAAGATCACCCGAATAGTTCTGGATCTTAAAGAGCCGGTGGTTTACAGAATTATAGAGCAGAAAAAGAAAAATGAGATAACCCTGGCCATCTCCATAAAAAAGGGTGCACCATCTTTTTACTGGGCTGCGGTTCCGGAAAAGATAAAAACAGAAAAGGAAACTCTTAAAAAGAGCGATATTCAAAGGAAAGATAAAAAAGAATTTGCGAGCAAAGAAGTAGTTACAACTCCTGAAAGGAAAGTTTCAAAGGTTGAGGTGAAATCCAGTAAAAAGGATCAACCCAAACCAGAGGAGTTCCCGAAGGTTATTGAAAAACCTCCTTTTAAGGGGGACAAGCCAAGCACTCCTCATATTGAGGTCAAAAAGGGAAAAGACAAAGAACTGGTGGAAAAGGGAATAGAGGTAGAAAAAGTAACCCCCGAACCGGAGCAAGTGGCGGAATTACCCAAGGAGGAAAAAATTGAAAAGACACAAGCAGAGGAGCCAAAAGCTGGTCCGGTGATGTCAATGGACAGCCTGATACTTCAAAAGGCGATCTCACCTGAACCCCAGAAGGAGAGGGGTGTTGCAGAAAGGGAAAGCCTTGCTTATGAAAACGAGGGAAGAAGAGATCCCTTTATCCCGCTGAGCCAGGAGATTGATCTTGAGTTCGGTGAAGTTCCTTTGCCCTCAGTGGAGAATTTGAAACTGGTGGGAACTTTAGAAGATGGGAGTGGATATAAGGCTTTGCTGGAGGATGACAGAGGATACGGTTACTTGCTGAAAGGTGGGGACAGAGTGAAAAATGGATACGTGGTTAATGTTTTTCAGAATAAAATATTTTTCCAGATAGAGGAATATGGTTGGTCAAGAGTAATAAGCTTAGAATTACCACCAGAATACTAAAAAGGAGAACTAAATTATGATGAAGAAAAAAAACTACTGGAGACTATTATTATTGGGTCTGGCCATTTTTCTACTTTTGTTTCCCAGTTTCCTCACAGCAGCGGGCAAACAGATCAAATCCCTAACTTTGAAGGAAGCGGATATACATGCGGTTTTAAGTTTTTTGGCTGATTACGGCAAAGTAAATATTGTCACCTCACCGGCTGTAGAGGGAAATGTCAATTTAGCCCTTCAACGGATTAACTGGGAAGAAGCTTTGGATATCGTACTTAAAACCTATGACTTAGCTGGAGTGGAGGAAAAAGGATACATTCGGGTGCTCCCGATGAATGAATATATGCAGGAGGTAATGGCTAAGGAGAAACATAAATCCGATCAGGAAGCTTTGATATCCCTGAAAACCGAGGTGATTAAAATCGAGAATGCTACTGCCTCCGAATTGGTTAAACCGGTAAAGACGGTTTTATCTGCCCGGGGCTTGATTGATGTGGATGAGAGAACCAACTCTCTGATAGTAAGGGACATTCCTGCAAATATAACCCGGGCTAAAGAGATGGTCCAGACCCTGGATATGGAAACGGATCAGATTGAAATCACCGCTCAGCTATTAGAGGTGGAATCCTCAGCCCTTGAGGAGCTGGGTATAGACTGGACCTTCTTTACCGGCAGATACGGTCCAGCAAACGCCAATGGTGGATACAAGACCAGCCATGAAGCTCTCATTGAGCAAATGGCTGACCGGGTAAGTGATCCCATAGGAAGTTTCACCTACACCACGGTGCAGGAGGACTTTGATCTGAGCGGGAGGGTATCCGCTTTGATGAAGGACAAGAAAGCCAAGATCCTGGCTTCTCCGGTTATTACCACCATGGATAACAAGCAGGCCTTAATTCAGATGGGTCAGAAAATTCCGGTTAAGCAGTTTGATGCATCGGGGAATGTGGTGATCACCTTTGTGGAGGTGGGAACCATTCTGAGAGTCACTCCTCATATAACATCTGAGGACCGAGTTCTGATGAACTTGAGACCCGAGCGCAGCTCCTATCAATTCGATCCCAATGGTGTGATAATAAATACCAATAACGCTGAGACCAATGTAGTGGTGGGAAACGGTCAACCTGCAGTAATCGGTGGATTGACCAGCCAGGAGAAGAAAACGACCAAAACCGGAATTCCGATTTTGAAAGACATACCCGTAATAGGATATCTTTTCAGCTACACTCAGGATGAGATAATAAATCGGGAACTTATAATAACTGTAACTCCCAGGGTGGTCACCAGGGAAATTCATGGAGGATTAGACTCAACTTTAGGATTGGAAGATAATTAGAGCATTTCTTAACCGTCCAGATAAAAGTGGCCCTCAGAGATTCTGAGGGCTTCTTTTTTTATCCCGGTTTATCAATCAGATGAGAATATCTTCTAACTGAAAACCAATTCATTTTTTTAAGAAAATCATTTTACAAGTCACTCCACACAAGGATTCAATCAATCCCCCAGGGATTTCAATTCAGAATTTCCCATCGACATTTTTTTATTGACTATTTTATGTAATTTAATAAGTTTTATTTAAGTTTAAAAGATATAATTCATGCGTATTCCACGAATCGACAAGAGAACCCGCAATCTAAGAAGATATCGCCAGATCATAGGGGTTTTGGTGAAATATGGGTTCGGGCATATTCTGGATCAGATAAGGATCGGTCCTTACCTCAGGTTGGGCAGAAAGATCTTTGCCAGGGAAAAACCTGAGGTGGAAAAACTCAATTATGCCCAGAGGATAAGACTGGCCATGGATGAGCTGGGTCCCACCTTTGTGAAACTGGGACAGCTTCTCTCCACCCGTCCATTTTTAATTCCACTGGAGCTGGTTGTTGAGCTGTCTAAACTACAGGATGAGGTAGCACCTTTTCCTTTTAAAGAAGCCAAAAAGATAGTGGAAAAAGAGCTAAAAGCATCTCTGGATGAACTTTTCTTTTCTTTTGATGAGGTTCCCATGGCCTCTGCTTCTTTATCTCAGGTTCACCGGGCTAAAACCAGGGAAGGGGAAGAGGTAGTTGTCAAGATCCAGCGTCCCGGCATAAAACCGATTATCGACACCGACATGGAGATCCTCACCGATCTGGCCAATCTTCTGGAAAGATATATTCCGGAAAGCAGGCAGTATGATCCAAAAGGTATGGTGGATGAACTCACCAAGACTTTCAAAAGAGAGGTGGATTTTAAAAACGAGGCCAGAAACATCGAGATCTTCGCCATGAACTTTACGGATGACCCTACAGTTTTTGTGCCAAAAGTGTTCTGGGAAAAGACCACCGATCTGGTGTTGACCTTAGAGTATATAGAGGGAATCAAGGTTTCAAATCTGGAGGAGATTGATAAAAAGGGTCTGGACAGAAAGACCATAGCCAAAAACGCCGGAAGGTCCGTTTTCAAACAGGTATTTATAGATGGTTTCTTTCATGCGGACCCCCATCCGGGGAATCTGTTTGTTCTGGATGACAATGCCATAGCTCCTGTGGATTATGGAATGATGGGCAGGCTATCCGAAAGCACCATGGATGAGCTATCCGAGCTATTAGTGGCCGTGGTCAGTTGGAATCCCAGAGGGGTAATCAAAACCTGGCAAAAGGCCGGAGTGTTGGAGCAAACCCCTGATATGAAGGCGTTGGAAACAGACCTGACCGATTTCCTTTACCGCTATCATAAGATTCCTTTGTCCCGAATTGATATGAAGACCCTGGTCAATCATGCATTTGACATTGTTCACCGTCACAGAATTTCTCTTCAAGCTGATCTGATGTTATTTGGCAAGGCCTTGATCACCTATGAGGAAGTCGGCAGAATGCTTGATCCCCAATATGATCTGGTAACAGAAGCTGTTCCCTTTGTGAAAAAGCTATCCCAGAGGAAGTATCGGCCTAAAATAATCCTGCGAGACATTGTTACTTTTCTGCAGGATCTCAGGGAGCTGATAACCCCCTTTCCCTACGAGCTAAAAAGGATAGTGGAGAAACTGTCACGGGGTGAGCTGGGATTAGAACTCCATCACAAGGGTCTGGAAAAGCTGATGCTCCAGGTGGAAAGGTCAGCCAACCGGGTCTCCTTCAGTTTGATTATCGCCGCCATTATCGTGGGATCGTCCTTGATAATGAGATTGGAGATAGGTTACAAATTCCTGGGTTACCCTCTTCTGGGAATTCTGGGATACGTCTTTGCGGGAATTTTGGGAATCTGGTTGGTTCTGGCTATGTTAAGATCAGGCAAGTTATAATCTCTAATTTTGAGGAAAACTGATGAGGAAAGCGGAGGTTGAACTACTTTTAAAGAGGTTCGTTCGGAGGATGAAAAAGGATTATAAAAACAATCTGGTTTTCATCGTACACCACGGGAGCTGGGCTACTGGTGAAGCTAAGCCAGACAGTGACGTTGATTTTTTAATAGGTTTGAAAAAAATCGGACATAAGGATCTGATAAAGCTCAGAAGAATTCTGAAGGAAAAGGAATTTCAGAAAGCCACGGTGCTTTTTTTCTCACTTCTGGATATGGAAAACTACATCCCTTATGGCAGACATCAGTTCCATTACGGAGCAAAGCTTCTTTACGGAAAATGTCCTTTATCTTTGCCCACAAAAGATCAGGAGATCTCAGAGATAAAAAAGCATGTGGATGAGATCGGGTTCTGGGGCAGGTATCTCTTCACTCACCAGCATCCCCGAGACAGGATGGTTCGCAGTATCTACTGGAGACTCAAGGAGGTTATCATCTGTTTGAAGGTCTACGTCAGTCTGAAAACCGGAAAATACCCAACAACCAGAGAAGAGTTGAAAAAGAGCTTAAATGATAAAGAGGATAAGGAGTTAGTACAGATCTCAGAGAAATGGAAAAAACACAAACCTGAATTTGTTAAAAATCCCGATCCAGTTCTTTTGAAATTAGCTGATTTTTCTCAGAGAATCTTAAAAAAGCTAAATCGTCTGACTTCTAAAACCAGGAAATAAAAACAGAGGAGGAAGAAGTGGCTCAAAAGAAAGTGGGATCAAAAAAAATCCCGGATATCAAAGTCGAGGTCAAATCGGTTAAAGGAAAATGTGCTCTGGGACATAAGGCCGGGGATGTATTCTATTTCAGGGGTGGTACCACCCCGGCTGAACTGTGCGTTGAAGCCATGCTTACCGTTATTCCCACTGCCAGGACATTGATGTTCAAGGGCACCCATTTCTGGGTGGATGACCCTGATGCCATTGATGTGTGCTGTCCTGATCCGGTTAACCTGGTGGTCTTTGAGGTAAGGAGATTGAAAAAAGCTAAAATTTAATTACCAAAAAGCTCCAGAAACTGACTTAAACCGGGTTCTGGCTAAGTGGGATTTTATCTTGACAACGTTTTTTTTTGAGCGTATAATTTAATTAGCACTCTTTAAGGAGAAGTGCTAATACAAAATTAATCTTTTGTAATACAAGAATTTATAGAAAAAATGACATTTGAGAATCTCTCGGAGAGAGAAAAAGTCGTCCTGCAGGCTTTGATAAATCTGTATGTGGCCACCGCCCAGCCGGTGGGTTCAAAAGCCATTGCGGAAAGATACAAGTTAGGCGTAAGTCCTGCCACGATTCGCAATACCCTTAAGGATTTAGAGGAGATGGGAATGATCCAGAAACCACACACATCAGCCGGCAGAATTCCCACTGATAAGGGATACCGGGCCTATGTGGATAATTTGCTTAAACCTGAAGGGTTGACTGAATCCGAGGAGAAAATGATCCAGAAGGAAATGATGGTGGATTATGGGGTAGTGGAGGAATTGATGGAACAGACCTCAAAAGTTCTGGGTGATATCTCAAAACAGCTGGGGATTACTTTAGCCCCTCGATTTGAGCAGGGGATTTTAACCAACATCGATCTGATACCGGTTGCTGAAAAGAAACTACTGGTGGTTCTGGCAATTAAATCGGGATTGGTGCGAAGCATACTCCTGGAGGCTGATTCCAACCTTGAGAACCTGGCTTTGGACAAGACTAAAAGTATACTGAATCAACGATTGTGTGGCTTAAGCTTAGGTGAGATCAGAAATTCCATAAACGAAAGGTTGAGGGAAACATCCACCGCAGATCCTAAGCTGGTTAAACTTTTTCTGGATTCATCAGCTAATCTGTTAAATTTCGATCAAACAGAGCAACTGCATCTGGGAGGTACAACTAATATTGTCAATCAACCTGAATTTAAAGATGAGGAAAAGCTCTCCTCCTTCATAGAGCTTCTTGAACAAAAAAGAATATTGACAGAGCTTCTGGCGGCCAGAGGAGTAAATGAGGGAATAACCATTACCATTGGTAAAGAGATCAAAAGGGACGAAATAGAAACTTGCAGTTTGGTAACCTCCTCATACGGATCAGGTGATCTGAAAGGAATCATTGGAATCATAGGACCCAAGCGAATGAGATATTCAAAGTTGGTGAGTTTAGTGGATTACACAGCCAAGCTTCTGAGCGACATATTGTCAAAATAGTAAAGGAGAAGTAAGTGTCCCCCCAAAAAGGAAAAAAAGAACACAAAAATGTGAAGGCTGAATCTGTCCCTGAAGAGGTAGGGGAAAAGAAGGAGCAGAAGGGAATAGATGTTGTTGCTCAGCCTAAGAAAGAAAAGGAAAAATCTCAAATCGGTATTTTAAAAGAAAGATTAGAAGAATCAGAGAATCAAGCTAAAGAACTTGAAGATAAACTTCTCCGGGTAGCTGCTGATTTTGATAATTTCAAGAAAAGAACAGCCAGAGAGTTTGAAAACCTGGCCAAATTCGCCAATGAAAATTTAATCACAAAATTAACTGACACCCTGGACAATTTCCAGAGAGCTTTAAATCATGCCAAGAACTCCACAGATTTTGACAACTTCCATAAAGGGGTTGAGCTGATTTATGAGTCTTTAAAGG
>JBARPA010000170.1:0-5249 GCA_049642665.1 Candidatus Zixiibacteriota bacterium | reverse complement strand
GTAACCCATACGATTATAGATAATATCAACAACTTTTTAACTTTTATCATATCTTTACTCTTAACTTTCAACTCTTAACTCTCTACTCTTCACTCTACACTCTTAACTTCTCATTCTATTCCTAATTTCTCAAGAGCTTTAATGCTCTGTTCTTTATCGTGACCATACCAGGCGTCTGCGACTTTACCCTCCCTGTCGATGATATAGTTAAGCGGCACGCCGCTCATTCCCTCCATTTTCTGATAATCCCGGAAAAACACCTTATTAGCGGGTTCAGAAGCATCGATGATATTGGGAAAATCAGCCGAGTTCTCCTTGAGGAAATCCAGGGCAATTTTTTTCTCGTCAGCAAAATCGAATCCTAAAACCAGAAGACCTTTATCTTTATACTTTCTGTATAACTCAGAAAGATCGGGCATCTCCTCCCGGCAGGACTGGCATCCAGCTCGCCAGAACATTAGCCATATTACTTTTCCCCGCTGGTCCGAAAGTTTGAACTTCTTTCCATCGGATAAAGTTAGATCAAAATCTGGTGCTTCAGTGCCCGGTTTCAAAAGTCCCTGCTTCATTTCAGGTAAATTCCATTCCTTCCAGTCCTCAGGCGGTTTCCAGGAGAACTTATTATCATCCATTTTCTGGTTAAGGGACAAATCCATCCACACCTCTTCCTTGATCAGGGGTTGTTGTACCTGAATAACCTCTTTGAGCTTTCTGGGAAGATGATCTTCTCTGGAGAGCCATAATTGTCGGATTCGCTGGCCCTTCATATATCTGACCTCGATTATATCACACTCCTCTTCGCCAACCTTTTCCATCCCTAAGCTCTTTACACCGTCCAGGTAATAATCAAAGGGATCGATATAGCCATGAAAAACGCTGGGTTCGATTACAGTCATTACCGTGCTTGCCCCCAACTTGTCGATCATATGAGCCAGGGAATGTCTCCCCACAGGACTTAGTGTTTTTGTATAGACGTTAAAGCTTGTCTTCTCATATTCTGCTGTTTCCTCGAAGTTGTAACGGGGCCTTCCATTGGGCCAGTAAATCCAGAAATACTCACCATCGCCCACCAGGATTCCTCGTAAAAATCCCTGGGTGAAAACCTCCATGCGGGCATAGTTGGGTTTTTTCATCCACAGCTTATACTGGCATATAATAGGCGGAAGCCCGCTCATCTCCAGATGATACAGGCTCTGGTAATACAGGGTTTGAGCATCCTGCAGGGCCTGGTTCATTTTATCATACAAGGCATGGGCAAGAGGATCGTCTTTAAACAGGGTATCAGGTGGCTCTTTTTCCTGTGATGCAGCTGACAGAGGAAAAAACATAAATCCGAATGCTAATCCTAAGATCATCATAAAATCAACGAATCTGTTTCTCACTTATTACCAATCCTTTCCGCCTCCCCCTCCGCCTGCCTCTTTAAATCTTTTCTGCTTTTTCTGAAGCTCTTTTTCGTCGTCTTTGATGGCATCCAGTATCCTTTGGGCATCCTCCTTGGTCATCCCCTCCTTTTTCTGAGGCTGGGGTTTTTGCTGTTGTTCTTCTTGCTCCTCTGGTTTTTGCTCAGCTTGTTGCTGCTTTTGTTTTTGTTCTTCTTTTTGTTGCTCTTGATCCTGTTGCTTTTGTTCCTGCTGCTGTTGTTGTTCTTTTTGATCTTTTTGCTGCTCCTGACGCTTTTGTTCCTGATCCAAAGCTTCCTTCATTTTCTTTCTTACTAATTCTAAATTGTATTTGGCGTCCTCATCATTCGGGTTTATCTCCAGGCATTTCTCATAGGCCTGGATAGCCTCCACGAATTTTCCGGACCGGTAGGAAGTGTTTCCCAGATTGTAATAGGTATTAGCCTGTGCCAGCGGGTCGTCCATATCCAGTGCCTTGTAATACTCCTCCAGCGCCTCCTCATATCTCTCCTGCTGGTGCATAACATTCCCCATATTGAAGAAAAGCTCAGGTGATTCGGGTTTTTCTATCTGGGCGTCCCGATACAGTTTCAAAGCCTCCTCGTATTTACCATTTTTATAGAGTTTATTCCCCTTGTTATTCAGGGAGGAGAAAGAATCCGCCCGGACAGGAACCACACATATGAAAAAGATTATACAAAGGAATGTTAAGACTCTACTTGACATCTTCACCTTTCTTTTTAAAGAATATTCTTTTGCCTTTTCTTTCGGATATGAAAAATTCAAGCGTCAGAAAAATAAGGGAGAAGATAAGGAAGTACTGATATCTGTCCTCATACTGGGTTAAAAGCTTTCCTTCGAGTTCTTTTTTCTCCATTCTGGATATCTCGTTATATATTTTGTCCAGCTCCATCTCGTTAGGGGTAGCGTGGTAATATTTACCTCCGGTTTCTAAGGCGATTTTTTGCAGGGTCATCTCATCCAGCCTGGAGACCACCACCTCGTTTTCCCTGGTCTTTTTAAATCCGATCATATTCCCCTTTTTATCCCTCAGGGGGATGGGCTCGCCCTGAACCGAGCCGATTCCGATGGTGTAGATTCTGATTCCTTCTTTGGAGGCTATCTTGGCAGCTTCAATGGGATTTGACTCGTGATCCTCGCCGTCGGTGATCAGAACCAGAACCTTGAACTTTCTTTCCTTCTGCTCAAAAGCCTTAATGGATGTTGTGATGGCATCACCTATAGCCGTACCCGGCTTGGGAATCAGGTTGACGTCGATTATGTCCAGGAACATCTTGGCAGCGGAATTATCCAAAGTCAGGGGGCACTGAACAAAGCTTGCTCCAGCAAAGGCAACCAGCCCCACCCGATCTCCTCTCATCCGGTCGATCAAACCCTTTACCTCCCTTTTGGCTTTTTCCAACCGGTTAGGCTTCATATCCTCAGCCAGCATGGAAAGTGATGTGTCCAGGGCGATGATTATGTCCACCCCTTTTCTTTTGAGCATGGTTAACTTCGTTCCGAACTGGGGACGGGCTAAGGAGAACAGTAGGAAAAACAGACCCAGAACCAGAACGAAAACCTTTAATTTCTGTTTTGACGGGCTGTAGGAGGATGATAGCTTCTGGATCAAATCTAAATTTCCAAATCTTTTCTTGGCTTTTTCCTTGAGCTTGAATGCCAGCCAGAAAAGGATCAGGGTCAAGGGGATACCGATCAAGAGCATGTAAATAAATATGGGTTGTGCTAATCTCATTTTAACAACCTACGGAATCTTTCTAAATCTGGTATTAGCTAAAACAATCTCCCCCACGAACAAAATTAGACCCAGAGAAGCAAGATATCCGAATAGCTCGTTATACTGCATATATTCTTTAACCTTTATCTCCGTTTTCTCCATCTGGGAAATCTGATCATATATTGCTTTAAGCCCCCTCTCGTCTTTCGCTCTGAAATACTGACCCCCGGTCAGCTGAGCGATCTGTCTCAAGCTTTTTTCATCGATTTCGTTTTTCATATAAACATATCTTTTTCCGAATAGCGGATCCTGAATGGGATAGAGAGCACTTCCTGGTTTTCCGGCTCCGATGGTGTAGATTTTGACCCCCATGGTTTTGGCTACCTCAGATGCGGTCAGAGGGTCGATCTCTCCGGCATTATTTATGCCGTCGGTTAGAAGCACAATGATTTTGCTTTTAGCTTTGCTTTCCCTTAACCGGTTGACCGCATTGGCAAGGGCCATACCGATGGCTGTGCCATCCTCGATCATACCGAAATCCACCTTATCCAGAAAATTCAAAAGGACGCCATAGTCTAAAGTTAAAGGACACTGGGTAAAGCTCTGCCGGGAAAAGACCACCAGACCTATTCGGTCGGTCTGCCTGCCCTTTATGAAATCCTTTATAACCTCCTTTGCCACGTGAAGCCTGTTTTGAGGTTTAAAATCCTCTGCTCTCATGCTTCCCGAAATGTCCAAAACCAGGATTATATCGATCCCCTCAGATAAGACCTCCTGAAATTTTCTTCCGGACTGGGGCCGGGCTAAAGCTACGGCTAAAAGAACGATTACCAGGCTTCTTAAAATTACAGTTATGTGCCTTTGTCTTAATCGGGATGAGGGTTTTAACCTCTTTACCAGTGTTAAATCCGAATACCTGATGCTGGCTTTACGCCCCTTATGCCTTATGATGTAGAAATAAAACATTAAAGGCACAGCCAAAATAAAGACCAGAAATATGGGGTTGGCAAACTTGATCATTTTCTATCTGGTTAACTCCTGTTTTTCCATTTCGGAAGTTTCAACTAGAACTTCCTTGGGCTTGGTGAAGTCTACGATTTCAGTTGCCTGCTTCAGGTTTTCATCTATCCTTTCAGTTTTGGGGATGAATTTGGCGAATTTAACCAGATCACAGTCCTGAAGGAAACTGTTTATCTGTTCAATGATCATGAGATCGATTTTTATTCCCTTTAGTTCCTGTCTTATCTCCTGGGTGGTTCTATCCAGAGCCACGATTTGAAACCTTCGCTGGATATATTTTCTGATGATCTCAGAAAGGTTTATATAGAACTGCTTTATTAGCTTTTTTTTCAGAAGATCGGATTCTTTCAGCTGTTGTAGTTCGGAGAGAGCCACTTCCCAGGCAGGTTTTTTAAGCTCCTCAGGAAGTTCAGGTATTTTCAAAGCCTTCGCTTTACCTCTCAGGTAAAACCAGCCCAAAACTGTTATGGCAATTAGCAATAAACCCACTATGTAAAAGACCTTGTTGCCTACTTTGATATCAATGGGAGGTTTTAATCCTCTTATATCCTCCATTTCAGCTTGGGTGGCACCCACGCTCTTAACGGTGATGAAAATTCTCTCCGAGGAGATGCTCTTTTTCTCTCCTTTTGGATCGGTATAGGTGATCTCAATAGGGGGTATGACATACTCTCCAGTGGTGAAGGTGGTTATGTTGTATTCTGATCTATTGATAATTTTCCCTTCTTTGTCTTTTTCAGGCGGTAAGGACTTATAGTCTTTGATCTCAAATGCGCCCAAATTTGAGCCCAGAGGTATGGGATCAAGCTTTATTAAAGGATCGGATTTGATGATGAGTGTGTAGATTATCCTATCACCGATAGTGATGGCAGCTTTGTCTACTTTTGATTCCACTGAAATTAAAGACTTCTCCTCTTCGGCTATGGCTAAAGAGAAAATTCCAAAAAGTATTAAGATTAATAGGATTATTTTAAAATTGGTCTTCATAGATTTTGACCTTCTGGGCTTCCATCATTTTGTATACCAATTTCGTGTAAACCTCCTCCTGGCGCTGGCGAAGAAGCTCTGTTTCTATTTCAGCTTTAACC
>JBARPA010000169.1:0-3537 GCA_049642665.1 Candidatus Zixiibacteriota bacterium | reverse complement strand
CCCATGGGGTGAAAATAGAGGGGGGGATGGAAATGATAAGAGTCGTGGAAGGGGTGGTGCAGGCTGGCATACCGGTGATGGGGCATATAGGTTTGACCCCCCAATCCATACATAAATTCGGCAGCTTTTCAGTTCAGGGAAAGGATCAAGAAAGCAAGGATTATCTGATCAAAAGCGCACAGGCACTGGAAGATGCAGGCTGCTTTTCCATTGTTCTGGAGGCTATTCCTTCAGATCTGGCAAAGACCATAAGCCAGTCCCTTAAAATCCCCACAATAGGAATTGGCGCAGGCAAATTCTGCGATGGACAGGTGCTGGTGGTAAATGATATCTTAGGGCTTTTTGAGGATTTCAAACCTAAATTTGTCAGACGCTATGCTAACCTGGGAGAGGAGATACAAAAGGCCTGTAAAAAATACTTAGACGATGTCAAATCAGGCAAATTCCCCACGGAAGACGAAAGCTATTAATCCTAAATAAAAATTAAAAGATAAAAGTGGAAAATTACAATTCAAAATTTAAAATTGACATAAAAAAAGGAGCTTATTTGTATGCTTTGAAGATTATAAAGTTTTTAGATCAATTATCAAAGAATGATTTGTCATGTCAGGTTATCGGTAAGCAATTGCTTCGCAGTGCCACCAGCATAGGAGCTAATATAGTTGAAGCTCAGGCTGCAAGTTCTAAAAAGGATTTTACCAATATCCTTAATCACTCTCTCAAATCAGCTAATGAGAGCAAGTTTTGGTTAGGTCTTTTAAGGGATTCTAATAAGGCAACAAAAGAATCGGTAAATCCTCTACTTGCTGAGACCAAAGAATTAGCAAATATTCTCGCTTCAAGCATTCTCAAGCTCAAAGGAAAGAAATAACAATTTTTATTTTTTAATTGCAATTTTTAATTTTTCTTTTTCAATTTTAAATTTAATTATGAAAACAATTCAGTCTCCGAATAGAATGCAGAAAATCTGCATGGATTTGACAAAAAAGGGGAAAACCATCGGTTTTGTCCCCACTATGGGATATCTACATGAGGGACATCTCAGCCTGATAAGGGTGGCTAAAAAAAAGTCAGATGTTTTAGTTGTTAGCATATTTGTGAATCCCACCCAATTCGGTCCACAGGAGGATTTAAAAAAATATCCCAGAAATTTGAGAAGGGATAAAAGACTTCTAAAAGAATTGAGATGTGATTATCTATTTTACCCCCAGATAAGGGATATGTATACTGAAGGGTATGAGACCTACATAGAAGTGGGAAAATCCACTAAGGATTTAGAGGGTGCCTGTCGCCCGGGGCATTTCCAAGGGGTTACCACAATTGTGGCAAAGCTTTTCAGCATAATTATGCCGAATGTGGCTGTTTTCGGGCAGAAAGATTTTCAGCAGGTGCATGTTTTAAAAAGGATGGTAAAAGATCTGAATTTCCCGGTTAAGATCCTGGTTGCTCCCACCATAAGGGAGAAATCCGGGCTTGCTTTAAGCTCCAGGAATTCGTATCTTTCAATTGAAGAGAGAAAGCAGGCGTTGTCCTTATATAAATCCCTGAATTTAGCCAGGAAGCTGATAAAGTCCGGAGAAAGGGATTCAAAAAAGATAAAAGACAAAATGAGAAAACTCATTCAAAAAGGACCTAAAGCAAGAATTGATTATATAGCCATAAATGATTCGGAAACGCTTGAACCCCTGAAAAAGATAAGAGGAAACATCGTAATTCCCTTAGCAGTCAAAATCGGAAATACGAGGTTGATAGATAACATCATTTTAAAAGTGTAATTAAAGATCTTACATTTTCTTTCTACCTAAGAAATTACTATTTTAACATGATGATAGATGTAGGATGGTGAGAGGAAACTAACGGAGAGGATAATATGCTGATTAGTGTTTGCAAATCAAAAATTCATAAAGCCGTGGTCACCGAGGCAGTTTTGGATTATGAGGGGAGCATAACCATTGATGAGAATATAATGAAAGAGGTAAACCTTTTGCCATATGAGCTGGTTCAGGTTTTGAATCAGAACAACGGAGCCAGATTCGAAACATACGTTCTGGTGGGAGAACCAGGATCCGGCACCATATGTTTAAATGGTCCTGCAGCCAGGTTAGGTCAGGTGAGAGATGTCATTATCATAATCTCCTATTGTATGCTGGATGAGGAAGATGCCAGAAAACACCAACCCAGGTTGATTTTTCTGGATGATAAGAACAGAATTGTTAAAAAGAATTTTTAGACCTTTAAGTGGTTATCATATTTGGAGAGCTGTATCGCAGGCTAAAGCCTCCGGCTACCAGATAATATTTAAAAATGGTAGCCGCAACCTTCAGGTTGCGTGATTATGAAAATTCTTAAAATGACGTAAGAAATTATTAGGAAACTTTTCAGCGAAATTTTCGATAAAGAAGAAAATGATCAAAAAAGATAATATTACAGATGTCGCTGCGGTGATTTTGGCTGCGGGTAAAGGTAAAAGGATGAAATCGGATATACCCAAGGTTCTGCATACTGTCGGGGGACGCCCTATTATGGAATATGTGATCAATACTGTTAAATCCCTGGGCATAAAAAAAGTAGTAGTGGTGGTCGGCCATAAGGGAGAGATGGTAGCGGATTTTTTAAAACCTTATCAAATTGACCTGGTATGGCAGAAAGAACTTCTGGGAACAGGTCATGCCTTGGCGCAGACCAAAAGCGTTTTATCTGGTTTTAGGGGAACCATATTAGTGCTCTGTGGGGATGTGCCCTTTTTAAGCACCCAGACTATAAAAGAGCTGATCCAAACCTATCGGCGAACTGATGCCTCTGCTACCGTTCTCACCGCGGTTTTGGAGTATCCCCAGGGTTACGGGAGGGTGATTCGGAGTCCGGATGATTTTGTCGAGAAGATAGTGGAAGATAAAGATGCCACGCCAGAGGAGAGAAGAGAAAAGGAGATAAATACCGGAACCTTCTGTTTTGATTCCGGGTTGATCTTCTCTGTTTTAGACCAGGTAAAAAGGGGAAACCAGCAAGGGGAGTATTATCTGACCGATGTGGTTAAGATTATGAGAAAAAATAACCGTAAAGTCTCAGCCTTTAAGGCGAGTAACTTCAAAGAGACTATGGGGATCAACTCCCTGGAACAACTCCAGCAAATGGAGAGGCTTTTAGCAAACGGGGAAATAAAAGTAAACGTATAATAAAAAGTTATTGACAAGCCCAGTTGAACCGATATATTTTCTAAGAATTGAAAAAGGAGCTTCAGGTGAAGAAGTTTTTAGGTTACGTTCTTATTTTGATGTTTTTGTTAGTTAATTTTATATCTTTGGCTTTTCCTCAAAATTTTGGTCAAGGATCGGGGAAATCATATGTGGATGAAAGCTTTTTGGGTCTTGACTCAAAGAATAAGAGCTTTTCCCTTCTTGATCCCAGTCGGGTTAAAATGTGGCATAGTTATAGCTTATCCTATTTTTCGGGAGGGGGAGGAAGTGGAAACATCGGATTATATCTAAATACAATCGAATATCGTCCCTCAGATCCTCTCAGGCTCCAGGTCAGTTT
>JBARPA010000168.1:0-5684 GCA_049642665.1 Candidatus Zixiibacteriota bacterium | reverse complement strand
TCCCCGAACCATGCAGCTGTCCCTTTATGGAGCAAGGGATCTCTCCGTCATCAATACCCCTCCTAAAGAAAGACTTCCCATTCATACTGAGATCTCAAAGTTTGACTCAGAGCTTATCGCCGACGCGGTAATGAAGGAAATGTCCCGAGGTGGACAGGTGTATTTTGTACACAATCGGGTGTTGTCCATAGAATCCATGCGTAGTTTTCTAAATGACCTGCTTCCCGAGATAAGAATCGGAGTAGCACACGGACAGATGAACGAGAGGGCACTGGAGAAGGTAATGTTATCCTTTTTGAATGGAGAATATGATCTGCTTTTAGCCACCAGCATCATAGAATCGGGTTTGGATATTCCCAGGGTTAATACCCTGATCATCAACCGGGCGGATAGGTTTGGCCTGGCCGATCTGTATCAGTTAAGGGGCAGAGTAGGGAGGTCCAGTCAGAAGGCTTATGCCTACCTCTTGGTTCCGCCTTTAAGGATTTTAACCCCCGACGCCAAGAAAAGATTGAAAGCCATTCAGCAGTTCACCGAGTTAGGCTCCGGGTTTTATCTGGCTTTACGAGATCTGGAGATAAGAGGGGCCGGGAATCTTCTGGGATCCCAACAGCATGGATTTATCCAGGAGGTGGGATTTGATCTATACTGCAAGCTTCTGGATGAAGCGGTGAAGGAACTTAAAGGGGAAAAAATTGTAAAAAGACCAGAGGTCAAGATGTCTTTTGATCTGGATTTATTTATTCCGGAGGAATATATACCCTCACCGCAACAGAGAGTGGAGATCTATCAGAAGATAGCTGATGCTAAAAACAGTGAGGGTTTAAAGGAGATAGAAGGAGAACTTGCCGATAGATTCGGAAAGCTCCATCCCCAGATGGTGGATATTTTGACTTTGGCGGAAGCCAAATTGATTGCCGAGAACAAAGAAATTATTAGGATCTCATTAAAAAATGGTGTTCTGGGTATAGAATTTAGTCCAGAAAAAGATATGGGTAAAAAAGAGATAGAGAAAATCCGAAGGAAGCTGGATTATCCTCTGGAATTCTCGGTTAAGAGTAGGTTTAAGGTTAAGTTAGGGCAGGACAAGGAAGAAAATCAAGCTGATTTTGTGAAAAAAGTCTTGCAAAAGATTTGATACCATTTATATTGATTATTCAAAGAGAAGATGGTCACTTTAAAAAAGGAGAAGTAAAAATGAAAAAGAATTTATTTTTTTTATTTTTGTTTCTTGCATTTCTATTATTTTTAAACTGTGCTAAGAAAGAGGAGAAATTAATTGCACTGGTAGGGGATGAGAAGATTACTGCAGATGAACTCGATATGATGGTAAAGGGCAGATCCAGACAAATGCCGTCCACCCGGGATGAGGAACGCGTACTGAAAATGAGGATCTTGGATCAACTGCTGGAGGAGAAACTTTTAGCTCAGGCTGCTAAAGAGGCGGGTCGGGATAAGGATACGTCATTTGTCAACACGGTAAGACAACAGGAGGAGAAGTTTTTATTACAAACCCTTTATCAGGTGAAGGTGCTGGATAAGACTGAGCCCACAGAAAGGGAGCTCAAGGAATTTTACAAAAAACAGGATGAGGAAATTCATCCCAGACACATTCTTTTGAAAAGCGAATCCAAGGCTCAGGAAGTCTATAATCGGCTACAGGAGGGGGCTGATTTTGAGGAGTTAGCAACACAGGAATCGGAGGATGTGGCCACCCAATCCAAGGGTGGAGATCTGGGCTTTATTAAATGGGGTAAAGCAGTGGGACCGTTTCAGGAGACAGCTTTTAGCTTGCAGCCTCAGCAGATATCCAAGCCGATTAAAACCAGTTTCGGCTGGCATATCATCAAGCTGGAGGAACGAAGAACAGCGGAACTGCCTGACTATGAAAATGCCAAGGAAGAATTAAAAACTGCCCTTCGGAATTTCAAACAGCAGGATATCAGTTATAATCTCATTGAGGATATGAGAAGAAAGTCCGGTTTCAAGGTGAAATCCTCCATCCTGGATATACTTATAAATAAAGCTGATAAAAAGGAAGATACTTTAAAAATACCACAAACTCAGGATGTTGAATTCAATCCAGCTAAATATACCCCGGAGGAGAAAGAATTGGTCCTGGCCACCTTCAAGGGTGGAGAGTTGAAATTGGGACAATTCCTGGATTATTATCAAGCTCTACCGGCATTCAGAAGACCAGGTCTGGACCGACAACTTTTAGAGGATTTGGTATATCAGATGTGTCTCAAGGAAATATTGATTAAGATGGCCAAGGACGATAAGGTGGATAAATCCGAAAGTTATCTTATTGTACTGAATGATTTCAAGGATATGACCCTGGCAAATGGATACAGGTATGATGTTCTGTGGAAAGATATCTCCACAACTGCAGAGGAAATAGAAGAGTACTATGAGAAGAATAAGGATCTATATCTGCAACCAGCAGGTACCAACGTAAAGGAGATAATGGTTAAAACGGAGGAGGAAGCAAGGGAGGTGCTTAAACAGGTGAAGGGCGGTGCGGATTGGGATTCGTTGGCAAAAAAGACACTCCGCTCCCATGCCAAGAACCGGGGTGGTGAACTGGGGTATGTTAATGAAAAGATATATCCGGAAATTTTTGGCTATGCCTGGAATAACATGGAAACAGGTGAGATAGCCGGTCCCATACACATAAAACAATCGCGCTACGGAGAGGGTTATTCGGTGATTAAACTTTTGGACAAAAAATATCCTTACCAGAAGAAATTATCTGAGGTAGAAAGTGACGTGCAAAGAAAGCTGATTGCAGAAAAAAAACAACAAGCGATGGATAATTGGATCTCCCAGCAGAAAGAGAAAAAAGAGGTGAAAATCTTTGAGGATGTTCTGGAAACCACTCTGGAGGTAGGGGAATAGAAAAAGAGGGTATTTATGTTGAAAAGAATATTGATATTTAGCCTGATTCCTCTGATTTGCGGTTTTGTTTTGATGAATTGCGAAAAGGGAAAAGAAGGTAAGGTGGTGACCAAGGTTAACAACCGGGTGCTAACCGAAGAGGATATAGAAAAGGAGATACCACCCGAATCCGAAGGGAAAGTCACCCTGGATCAAAAAAGGGAATATGTCAGACGATGGATAAGAAATGAACTTTTGTATCAGGAGGCTAAAAAAAGGGGAATCGATCGACAGGAAGATATCAAATGGAAAATCGAACAGATAACTAAAGATTTCGTGGTTACCAATTTCCTGGAAAAAGAATTAGCAGACTCAATTTTAGTTTCACCGGAAGAGATCAAGGAATATTACGAGGGGAACGAAGAGAAATTTGTAAGAGAGGAGGATGAAGTAAGAGCTTCTCAGATCATAGTGAAAACCATAGATGAAGCTGAAATGTTGAGAACCAAGTTGGTCTTCCGGGCTGATTTTGCCGGGTTGGCCCAGGAGGTGAGCTTAGATCCGGAAACTAAATTCAGAGGTGGGGACTTAGGTTATTTTACAAAATCGATGATACTTCCCGAAATAGCTGAAGTCGTCTTTAAGCTGGGGGTGGGGCATCTCTCCAAGCCCATTGAAACAGAGTGGGGCTTTCACGTGATCAAAGTCACCGACAAAAAAAAGAAAGGAAGCATAAGGGAATTATGGGAGGTGGAAAACTTAATCGCCAATTTTCTCTCCGGCCAGGAAAGAAAAGAGATGGTGGATAGATACATCCAAAATCTGGAGGGAAAATATAAAATAGAAAAATATGATTGGGCTATTGAGGATACCACTAAAGAGACCCGATAGAACCCTCCTCCTTTATATACTTAAAAGGTAAGTTCAATCAAATCATCACCTTAATTTTTAATAAGAGAATGAAAAAAATATTAATTTCCTTTTTTCTGCTCCTGGTAATATCCTTTTCTCATTCATTTTCCCAGGAAATCCTGGATCGCATAATTGCCGTAGTGGAGGATAAAATCATACTGGAATCAGAACTTGACTTTCAGGTTCAGCTTTTCACCGCTCAGATGGGTAAAAAACTGACCAGCCAAAAGGAGTTGGATGAACTGAAAAAGAATCTATTAGATCAGATGATTAATGATAAATTGATCTTGATTCAGGCTGAGAAGGACACCATTCTGGCGGTTACCTCAGAAGAGATAGATAAGGCTTTGGAAAGGCACGTAAGTGAGATCAAAAATCAGTTTACCAACGATGAAGCCTTCAGGCGTGAACTTGAGGCTGAAGGTTTGACCGAGAAGGAGTTGAGAAAAAGATATAAGGAACAAGCCAAAAACGAGCTTCTGATGAATAAATTGATCTCTTCCAGATTGGCCCGGGTGAGCGTTTCATCAAATGAAGTTAAAAAGTTCTTTACGCTGTATCAGGATAGTTTACCTGAACAACCGGAGGCTGTACACTTATCTCATATACTTCTTCAGATTAAACCCTCAGAGAATACTCTGGACTCGTTGAAGAAAAAAGCAGCCCAGATTTTGACTCAGGCTGAGGCGGGAAAGGATTTTGCGGATATGGCAAGGCGATACTCGGATGATCCCACAAAGGAGAGAGGCGGAGATCTGGGCTTTTTTGAAAGAGGCGATCTTCTTCCTGAATTTGAGAAAGAGATTTTCACTTTGAATCCCGATGAGATGAAGGTAATAGAAACTTCTCTGGGCTATCATATAGTCAAGCTGGAGGAGAAGCGGGGTGAAAGCGTCCATGCCCGGCACATCCTTTTGAAGGCAGAACCCTCAACAGCAGATACTGATCTGGTTAAACAAACCGCAGACAGTTTATATAATCTCTTGAAAGCAGGGCAGGAATTCGCTGAATTGGCTAAAAAATTCTCAGATGATGAGGAGTCAAAAAAGATGGGCGGAGATCTGGGCTGGTATCCTGTGGAGCAGCTCCCGGAAGGACTAAAAATCGGGGTAAGGAATATAGCTGGGGGGGAGATGAGTCAACCCACACTGAGCGAATATGGCTGGCATCTGTTATGGGTCAAGGAGAAAAAGGAAAAACGAAAATTCAATCTGGATGAGGATTGGGATGTGATAAAGGATATGGCTAAAAGGAGAAAAACCAGCCAGAAGGTGGAGGAGTGGGTAAAGGAATTGAGGGATGAAACCTATGTGGAGGTGAGACTTTAAGGGCAAGTGCGGCTGGACAGCTTCCTTTCCGATGTCAGGTTGATCAAACGCAGAACCCAGGCCAAGAAAGCCTGCGAGAACCAGATCGTCTGGGTGGACGGGACAATAGCTAAACCCAGCAAAGAGGTCAAGGTGGGGCAAAGAATCCTTGTGGATTTCACCAGCAGGACAATCGAGATTGAAGTTTTAGATATTCCCAAAAGAAATGTGAAAAAAGAGGAGGCACACAAATTCTTTAAACTTTTAAAAGAAGAGAGGAAAAAGAATGAGTTCCTTTAAATTCGCTGTTTCTTTGGGAAGTGTGATACGTATAATTTATATAGAGAGCAAAATGTTTGTTTGTACCAGGAGGTGATTTCTAAAAATTTCTGTAGAAAAGCGGATGTATCGAACTCAAAAGTCGGATGATTCGGAGAGAGCTATTCTGGTGGGAGTTAAACTTCCCGGAGTGAGCTCTTTTTTAGTCCGGGAGCTTTTGGCTGAACTTAAGCTTTTGGCCGAAACTGCCGGAGCTGAAGTTGTAGATATCGTTGTTCAGGAAAGAAAGAAACTGGATCCGGCCTTTTT
>JBARPA010000167.1:0-3549 GCA_049642665.1 Candidatus Zixiibacteriota bacterium | reverse complement strand
ACCTTGGGCAATACCGGCTTCGTCCTTTTTATTCTTTTCACCATAATTATGCTGGTTTTGGTTACCTCGGCATTCTTATCCGCGGCTGCCACCTCACTGACCTCCAAGTGGCCTATCTCCAAGTTAGGTCTTCCCCTGGATCAAAATCTTTTGCGAACAGAAATTACCGAGAATGGGACGGCCCTGGGGATAATAGGCGGGATCGCTTCCATGTCGGTGGTGATAATTACCTTTTCCTCACCCCTTCTGGGTTATCTGATATACAGAAGGAAGATAAAGACCTATCTGGCTTATTCTTTGGCTACGGTTATATGTATCACCTCAGTTGTGGTGGGAATTTATCATCCCATCAGTTTCTCCCCCGAGACCTGGATGATCATAGTCTCGGTTTATGTTTTTATCGCTGCTGGCATTCCGGTATGGATGGTTCTCCAGCCCCGCGATTTCATAAACGTGCAGATACTCTATCTGGGAATTCTGGGATTGGTATTTTCCCTGCTTCTGGGGGGAGCAGGTGGACTGTCCCTGAAAATGCCCTCTTTTAATATAGCAGGGGGAGTTAAGGGTTTAGGCTATGTCTGGCCCATGCTTTTTATTACCATTGCCTGTGGAGCCATCTCCGGGTTTCATTCTCTGGTCACCTCGGGCACTGATTGTAAACAGCTCTCCAGGGAGGGTGATGCAAGAAAAATCGGATATAACGGCATGCTTTTGGAGTCGGTTCTGGCCCTGTCTGTGCTTCTGGCTCTGGGTAGCATGTTGATCTTTTCAGATTACAAATCGATTGTCTGGCCTGAGGTGGGAAGATCCAATCCAATTTTAGCTTTTGCCCTGGCCACAGGAAAACTTCTGCACCAGAGTCTGGGGATCTCAGTGGCCCTGGGCTGTGTTTTCGGAATACTGATGGTGGAGGGATTCGTAGTGACCACCCTGGATACGGCAGTCAGGTTGAATCGTTACCTTTTCGAGGAGGTGTGGAGACTTATATTCAAAAAGGTGCCGGCCCTTTTTAAAGTATACTGGTTCAACTCCGCATTGGCTGTCCTTTTGATGTGGCTTTTAGCTTATTTCAATACCTTTGCCAGCCTCTGGCCCATATTCGGAACAGCTAACCAGCTTCTCTCTGCCCTGGCTCTGATCGCCATCTCCACTTGGCTTTATATGAGAGGAAAGAGAAACTGGTTTACGCTTATTCCCGCCATATTTATGATCCTGACCACCACAGCTGCGCTTATAATTCTCCTTTTCAATAATTACCTGCCCCGGGGAAATCTGACCCTGATAATCACCGATATTCTGCTTTTGTCCCTCTCCTTGGGGGTGGTTTACCTATCAATAAAGACCGTTAACCAATTGCTCAAGAACAGAAAATCAAAAAAATACGGGAAGATTTCAATGGGATAGAAGAAGTTATCTCTTTTGGCCGATAAAAAGAAGGGAACCTTTAAGGATTTGATATGAAAGCGAGATTAAATCCAATTCTGTGGTCAAGAGGTTTAACGGTCTTCCTTCTCTCCCGATGTCTGCTTTTTCTGGGGATCTGTTTGTGGCTGGCTTTTGCCCCCACCGATTTCCAGAGAAAAGATGGATGGGTACTTCTGGGTATTTTTGTAGCACACCTTTGTGTATTTCACTTTTTTTCAAGAAAGGTCAAAAGCAAAGCCATTTTCTCATTCACTTTTTTGTTCGACATAGCTTTTATTACAGCACTGATTTATTTTACGGGTAGAATCGAAAGTCAGTTCTTTCTTTTGTATTATGTGATTGTGTCCATTGGAGCGTTTTATCTGGGGTTGAATGAGGGGCTGCTTTTAGCTTTTTTCTCCTCATTTTTGTATCTTTTAGTTAACCTGGATGTGCTGGAAACCATCTTTGTGGGTGACCTTCTGGTCAGGTTAATCCTTTTGTGGCCCTTTGCCTTTGCCATGGGCGTAATTTCGGTTTTCGTCAAGTCCTCAGAGCAAAAACTTATTCAGACCCTGGATCGGCTAAATGAGCGTACCTCAGATCTGGAGAGGACCCAGGTGCAGATTGAGACCATCTATGAAGCCAGTCGGACGCTGGGAGAGATTCACGATTTAGACCAGGTCTTAGACGAGATATTAAATATAACCAGAAATGTTTTGAATCTGGAGTTCTGCTCCATTCTCCTTTACGATAAAGGGAACAATTGTCTCTGGCTTATGGCTAAGGCGGAGCTGGGCAAAAAATTCAAATACGGTGTACCCCAAAAGGTCTCTCTGAATGGGATTTTCGGTTTGGTGGCTCAGAGAGGGAAGTCGGAAAGGATAATGGATCTCAGAAATGATCCCAGGCATATTCCAGTAATGGCAGGAGAAAAATCCGAGCTGGCTGTGTCCATGATCTCCCGGGGTAAGGTGATCGGAGTTCTGGATGCCAGGTCAAGGAAACTGGGGGATTTCGCCCAACAGGACCAGAAGGTTCTTTCCGTTCTGGCAGCATCCGCTGCCATGGCTATCGAGAATGCTATGCTTCATCAGAGGATGGAGGAGTTAACTGTTGTGGATGAGCTGACCGGAATATACAATTATCGCTACTTTGCCCAAAAATTGGAAAACGAGCTCAAAAGGGCTAAACGCTACCATCAAAAACTTTCTCTGATCATGATCGACATCGACTCATTTAAAAAATGTAATGACAGTTATGGACATCTCTTCGGAAACCTGGTTTTGAAGAAACTGGTCGATGTGATCAAAGGATGTGTCCGGGATGTGGATATATTTGCTCGCTATGGGGGAGAGGAGTTTGTTATCATCCTGCCCCAGACCACTAAATCCCAGGCAAAAATGATCGGCGAAAGGATAAGAATCTGTGTGGAATCCACCAACTTCAAGGATGAAAAGGATCTTCATTCCGCACACCTCACCGTAAGCCTGGGGGTGAGCTGCTATCCGGAAAGCGGAGAGACCACTGAGGAGCTGATAAAAAAGGTGGATCAGGCCTTGTACCTGGCTAAGGGTGAGGGCAAAAATCTGGTTCGCACCGCCTGAAAATGGATTTTAAACCAAACCTTTTAGGACAAATCTTTATCTTCGGTTTTGAGGGTTTATCACCAAAAGAGGAGTTTTTTAGGTTTTTCAAAGACTGGAATCTGGGTGGGGTGATAATTTTTTCCGAGAATATCGAATCTCTAAAACAGATAAAAGATGTAATTTTAAGAATCAAGTCCTATTCTGAAATCCCCCCTTTTGTGATGATCGATCAGGAGGGTGGGCAAAAAAACCGTATCGCCGATGATTTTCCCACCTATCCCTCAAATAGATATTATGGAAAGAGAGATGATAAAAATGGACTATATGATGCTTTCAGAACTACCGCTCGTTCTTTGAGGGATTTGGGGATAAATGTGAACCTGGCTCCGGTAGTTGACGTTTTAACCAATCCAGGTAACAAAGTTATCGGGGAGAGATCTTTTGGCGATGATACCCAAAAAGTATCTGAATTCTGCCAGGTGGCAGTGAAAGCTATACATAAAGGGGGAATTCTTTGCTGCGCCAAACACTTTCCCGGAATAGGTGACATCTGTGT
>JBARPA010000166.1:0-4823 GCA_049642665.1 Candidatus Zixiibacteriota bacterium | reverse complement strand
CTCGGTAGTTCCACCTTACCCCAAAGGTGTGGCTTCACTGTGCAGGGATAAATTTTCTGCTACGTTTCAAATGCTCTCCATCTTGTGTCGCGGAAAGCTTTAGCTTTCCATTCTTTCTTTCCCCAATCCCTTCCACCAATGGAGGTCTAAAGACCTCCGCTACAAATTAAAAACCTCTTTCCTGATTCATCAAGCATATTTGTAGTTAGCCGAATAATCGGCGTAAAAGAAGCCCAATAAATTGGGCAACTACGATCTCCGAAACCTGCCCCATAAATGGGGCAACTACAGGTGGAAACATGCCCAATACATTGGATTAGAGCCCTGATTTTATTATGAAATTATCTTTTCAAGAAACAAACTAAAAAAATCTTGACAAAAGGGTTTGATAGATTATTTTAAAAAATTATGTGAAAATATTCACTATTTAATAACTTTTGATAGATATAATAAACTGGAGTTAACATGAAGAGTTTTGGCAAGAATATTGGGATCCTAATAATTCTCTTAATGGTCTGCTCTCCTGCTTTTGCTCAAACCGATGAAGAGTGTTTGATGTGTCACGGGGAGAAGGATCTGACCAGCACTGATGAGGCCGGCAAGGAAATATCCCTTTTTGTGGATTACTCTTTTCTCCAGGGCTCAATACACGGGGGATTTGAATGCATAACCTGCCATTCAGGGGTTTTGGCTGAACCTCATGAAACCAAGCCTGAAAAGGTGGATTGTGGATTATGTCATGATAGGCCAACTGAGATGTATTTTGCAGGCGTACATGGCATAAGATATCAGCAAGGATTTAATTTAGCTCCTGGATGTATACATTGCCATGGTTATCATAATGTTAAAGCCATAGAAGATCCTGAATCTGAAGCTTATCGGGGAAATCAACCGGCACTATGCGGCAAATGCCACAGTAAATCAGCATTAGTGGGCGGATTGAAAGAGGATGATCTGGGTCCGACTGAGCTTTATAAAAGGAGCGTGCACGGGAAGCTTTTGGATGAAGGAATGGTGGATATTTTGGTCTGCTCTGATTGTCACCAGAGCCACCAGACCAGTTCTTCACTGGATCCCGAATCACCCAGCTACAGGGGTAAAATTCCCCAGCTATGCTCAGATTGCCATCCGGATGCTTATGAGGAATATAAAGAGGACGTGCATGGAAAAGCTATTGAGGCCGGGATTTTATCTGCTGCGGTTTGCACCGATTGCCACGGAGCTCACAGCATCCAATCTGCTGAGGAACCCACATCCTTAATTTATCCTCCCAATATTACCCGGGTTACCTGTTC
The DNA here is from genome assembly GCA_049642665.1 of Candidatus Zixiibacteriota bacterium. Lineage (GTDB taxonomy): Bacteria > Zixibacteria > MSB-5A5 > MSB-5A5 > SM23-73-2 > CAYURP01. The sequence continues at coordinate 3,528 of JBARPA010000166.1, read as the reverse complement.
CCGATGCCATTCTGAGGAAAGGGTGGGGGGAAAGTATGCAGTGGCGACGGAGAGAAAGACACCCTATACCGACCTTTACCACGGGGTGGTAAGCAGGGCCGGTGATCCGGACGCTGCCAGCTGTGCTGATTGTCATGGAAATCACAACATTCTTTCCTCTTCGGATCCCAACTCTGCTACCCACAGGAACAATCTCCCTCAAACCTGCGGGAAATGTCACCCGGGTGCGGGCGAGAACTTCGTCAAAGGGTCGTTACATCTTGAGCCCCAGACCAAAAAGGACATCGGGGTATGGATAATAAGGAGAATATATTTACTCTTAATTCCTCTGATTATCGGCGGAATGTTTTTACACAACATCATTGTGATGCTCAAATATGCGGTGAGGAGATTCAAAGAGAGCGCCAGCGATAGCATTATAAGGTTCACCGGAAACGAGATAATCCAGCATCTGGTTTTATTTATAACTTTCACCACTCTGGCCTACACCGGCTTAGCCTTAAGATTACCGGATTGGTGGATTTTCTCCTGGATGACCCATTCCGAGGCGGGGATGGCTTTCAGGGGACTGGTTCATAGAATTGCAGCAGTAATCTTTATTCTGGTTTGTCTTTATCATATCTACTACATTATTTTCAACAAAAGGGGTAAAGAACAGCTCAGGAAGATTTTCCCTCTTCCCGAGGACATAATCCTTTTATTTAAAAACATCAGCTATCATCTGGGATTGGTTCGGGAGCATCCTGATTTTGACCGCTACGATTACGCTGAGAAAGCCGAGTTCTGGGCTCTGATCTGGGGTGCGGTGGTGATGGTTGTTACCGGTTTTCCTCTCTGGTTTGAGGATTTCTTTTTAGGTTTTATGCCTATATGGCTTCTTGACGTTTGCAAAAGCATTCACTTTTACGAGGCGGTGTTGGCTTCCACAGCTATTATAGTCTGGCATTTCTTCTTCGTTTTCCTGCATCCGGACATCTACCCCATAAACTTCGGCATGCTAACCGGAAGGATTTCTGAAGAGGAATTAATGGAGAAACATTCCAAGGAATTTGCCAGATTGCAATCGGAAGATATTTCTCCGGAGGAAGACGAAACGGATTAATTAGTTGAATAAACTTTTGCTGAATTGACTAAGAGGGTGAAACAATTGCCCTAAAGTATCGTATTAAATTAAAGAATATGAAAAGAAATATTACAAAGACTCCCAGTATAAGAAAAAAATCTATATTAAGGGAATATATTGAATCCTTTGCAGTAGCCCTACTTCTGGCCCTGGTGATTAAGTGTTCTGTGGTTGAAGCTTACAAGATTCCCTCCAGCTCAATGGAGGATACCCTTTTAATAGGCGATTTTCTTTTAGCCAACAAATTTATATTTGGAGCAAAGATTCCCTTAATTGATGCTCACCTGCCAGCCATCAGGGAGCCTAAACCAGGGGATGTGGTGATATTCAAATATCCGGGCAACCCAGCAGTAAACTATATCAAAAGATGTATTGCAGTGAGTGGCCAGGTGGTGGAAATTCGCAACAAGGTGATTTATGTGGATGGCGAAAGACTTCCTGAACCTCCCAATTTAAAGCATACAGATCCCAGGATATTATCGTCTACGGTTTCCAACCGGGACAACTATGGCCCCTACAAAATTCCTGAGGGCTATATATTCGTTATGGGTGATAACAGGGATAACAGCTATGACAGTCGCTTCTGGGGACCTCTGGAGAGAAAATACCTTTTGGGTAAAGCCATGATCTTACATCTCTCCTGGGCTCCGGATCCCAGTGCTCCGGGATTCAGCTGGCTTAACCCTTTAACCTATCCGGGTTCCTTCTTTTATAATCTGACCCATTTTTACAAAAGAGTTAGATGGGATAGACTGGGTGACATTATAAGATAACTTATCCTCTAAAAAACTTACCTAACTAGTTGGACGGTAAACCTCTGGTTTTACTAAGGGATTTTGTTTTCTCCTCAAAAGTCCAGGAATAATTTATAAAGTATGAACACATTAAAAAATCTTCTTATGTAGGCTGATTTCCTCACCCAAAGAACAGTAACAACAGTTGACAATTTCATAAAAATAGGTATATTATAAGAGGAGAAATTGAAAGACAACTCAAAGCTTTTGAGTTAGTGCGTCGGTGGGTGTAGTTATAGTCTAATACTGAATTACAGAGTTATTTCAATATCAATTTAACATCAATAATAGATGAAGAAATAATGAAACCAGAGCGAAAAGTTAAGATATTTTTATTGATGTTTTCACTTTTATTCTTGGTGTCCGGAATCTCCACTGCTGATGCGGAGAGTCTGTTTATTATGGTGAAAGCTGGTAATTATCAAATCATTGAGGGGAAGGAAGGTCAAAGAATCGAGATGGATGGTTTTGGAAATCTATTGGCTCCAGGTAAACCATTGCTTCCCTCAAAGAATTTTATGATTGCCTTACCCCCTGGAGCACGAGTTCAGTCCGTTGACGTTATGGGTATTGGTGCCAGTCAGCTACCAAACATATATCAGATCGTTCCAACACCACCTGTTTTGCCTTGGGTTGATGTGTTTGAGAATTCCGGGATTGTGAATAAGCTGTGGGATGAGTGGCGAAGGAATAAAAAAGCTGTTTATTCATCGGATCAGACCTACCCTGAAAAAAGAGGAAGGTTGTTAGGCTCTGGTAGATTACGCAAATACCCCTATGTTTCTGTTTCCTTTTATCCTTTCAGCTATCATCCTCTATCCGGAAAGTTGATTTATTATGATGCTGCTGAGATTGAGATAGAATACGAGTTACCATCTTCTGGCAGTTTAGAGGCCCAGAGGGTTGAGAGATTAGGGTGGGATACTCTGGCTGATGAAAAAGCCTCCAGGCTTTTTATTAATTATCATGAGATCAAGGATTTATATCATCCAAATGGTTTGCGACCCATAGCTTTATCGGAGACCTATGATTATGTGATCATAACTACCAGCGATCTTCAAAGCGCCATTACTTCCTCTGATTTTCCGGATTGGAAAACTTCTCTGGGATATAAACTCAAAACTGTTCTGATAACAGATCCAATGATATCCACTCAACCTGGGGGAGATCTTGCGGAGCAGATTCGGAATTTTCTCCGAAGCTATTACGGGATTTGGGGTATTGAGTATGTGCTTTTAGTAGGAGATTATGCTACTATACCCATGAGGTACTGTTATCCCGATTCCTCCAACCACTGGAATAACGCTGGCAACCCTAATGCCAACAGCGGTGAGAACCCGACAGATTATTATTATGCGGATCTTTCCGATCCGGACTTTTTGTCCTGGGATTTAGATGGTGATGGTTACTACGGTGAATATGGTCAGGATAATCCTGACTTTTTAGCTGAAGTTTCCGTAGGACGGATTCCTACCAACAATATCTCCCGCATAACTTACGCTTTGAACAAGCTGGTTGCCTTTGAACAGGATACTGGCAGCTGGAAAAACCAGGCACTGCATGCCGGGGCATTCTGGTATTTGGCTAATGAGGATAACAGTGGTATGGAGG
>JBARPA010000165.1:0-4361 GCA_049642665.1 Candidatus Zixiibacteriota bacterium | reverse complement strand
CACGGCGGTTACTTTCATTCTTTTTCTATCAGTCAAAGCTCTGCCTATGGGTGCCTTAATGGTACCTTTGTCCAAACCCAGATTTCCCCAGGTTATTGCATAATACTCGCGATGTATCTCTCTGTTTTTCAATTGTCGGGACAGGTGATTGTGAGCGAGATCGTTTTTTGCCACCACCAGAAGTCCTGAGGTTCCCTTATCCAGCCTGTGTACAATACCCGGACGTAAAACTCCCTGGATACCCGAAAGGTCTTTGCAGTGATAAAGAAGTGCATTAACTAAAGTTCTGTCGTAGTTCCCTGGCGCCGGGTGAACTACCATACCTGGCTCTTTGTTTACTACCAGAATGTCTTTATCCTCATAGACGATATTTATTGGAATATTTTGCGGTTCAGCTTTTAGCTCTTTTAAAGGAGGGATTTCGATTGTGATTTTGTTTTCGATTTTTATTTTGTATCCGGGTTTGGTGGCTTTTTCATTAACCAAAATCTTTTTTTCGGATATCAGCTTCTGGATTCTGGATCGGGATTGATCCGGATAGTTTTCAGCCAGGAAAATATCTATCCTTTTGCCCTGATCCTTTGCTTTTACTCTTAGTTCAGAGATTCTTTGTTTCATTTTCTGTTGTTTCTGATTCTTTTTGTCTTCTGGGAAGGAAGACCTGCCACAGGATGATAATCATAGCCAGGGTAACTGAAACGTCCGCAAAATTGAAGACCGGCCAGCGGTCAAGATGGATAATGTATGGTATATGGACATTGAAGAAATCGAAATCCAGAAAATCCAGGACCTCTCCAAACCTGAACCGATCGATAAGATTGCCCAGGGCACCGCCCAGGATCAGAGCCCATCCTGCTTTAAACCAGGTTTCATCCTCTCTGGTTCTGAAAAAGAAATATATGCCTAAGAAAATGGCTAAAATTGAGATTATAGTATAAAATGTTCCGGAACCGATTTTTGTTCCGAAAGCACCCCCAGGATTTAAGACATAGGTTATTCTAAAGAAATCGCCCAGAACCTTAATCGATTCACCCGGATATAAGGTTTGGGCAATTATGGTCTTGGAGAGCTGGTCAATTAAAACAACAAAAAGCGATAGAAGCAGAAGATGTCTCTTCATTATCACATCTTTTCGTCCCTGAGTAAGCTCTTACCGGCCTTTTCCTGCTTTTTCCAGTTCCTCTTTCTCCTTACAGGCGATGCACAATCTGGCATGAGGAACCGCCTCCAGCCGGGCAGAGGATATGGGCTTTCCACACTGCATGCACTTACCGTAGTTCTTGTCCTTAATTCTACGCAGAGCTTCGTTGATGTGATAGAGAAGCCTGCCATCCTTGGAGGCAAACAAAAAGGCCTTCTCCCTTTCCATGGCATCGGTTCCCTGATCCGCCATATGATAAGAGTAAGAGGAAAGATCGCCTGATGATTCTCTTATAGTAGTCTTTGCATTCTTTTTCAGAAGTCCCATCTCCTGGATTAGTTTGGTTCTCTTGGCCAGGAGTAACTTCTCGTACTTTTCCAGATCTTTTTTTCTCATAGGATCACTCCCCGGTTAAGTTCTTGAAACTGAAATCCTGGTTTTTTGACCATTGATGTCCAGTTCCTCAGAGAACTCCCCGTTATCTCCTTTTCTGGAAATTGTGTTAGCTAAGGTTTCCTTTTTTATATATTCTTCAAAAGCAACCAGAGCCTTATACAGGCGGTCGGTGCTCTGGATGTCAATTGTGATTCGATCCATCACTTCAAAACCTGCAGATTTGCGCATATTTTGGATTTTGTTCACCAACTCCCGGGCAAAACCCTCATCCTTTAAAGATTCAGTTAACTCGATACTCAAAGCCACCTGGTATTCGTTTTCCGATTCCACTGCGAAGCCCGGTTTCTCCTTTTCCTCGATGTGGATCTCGTCCGAACTTATCTCGACACTTCCATCCTGAAACTTGAGTGAGATTCTACCTTCTTTTTTCAGTTTGTTTAGCTCCTCCTCATTGAGCCTCTTAACTCTTTCGGCAACTTGTGCTGCATCTTTGCCGAATTTTGGACCCAAAAGCTGAAAGTTGGGTTTGGCGTTTTTGACGGTGAAGGAGAGCTCCTCAGGAGCGAAATCGATTGATTTAACGTTGATCTCCTCCTCAACCACATAAAACATCGATTTCAATTCCTCTTTTAGTTTTTTCTGAGGAATAAAGACCAGCATCTTCTCCAGTGGCTGCCTGACTTTTATGCCCGCCTTGTTTCTGGCAGCCAGACCCAGAGAGGCCAGTTTCATAAGTATCTTCATTTTCTCCTCCAGGGCCTGGTCTATAAGATTTTCATCCGCCACCGGGAAAAGTGTCAGATGTACGCTCAAAGGTGCATCCTTTTTAAGCTTTGCCACCAGCTCCTGGTATAGTTCCTCAGCAATAAATGGAGTATAAGGGGCAATCAATTTCGCCACGGTAACCATTGTTTCCCATAGGGTCATATAGGCATCCACCTTATCCTGAGGAAAACCCGATTGCCAGAACCTTCTGCGATTCCGTCTGACCCACCAGTTGCTTAAATCCTCTATCACAAACTCCTGAATCGCTCGGGCTGCCCGGGTTATGTCATATCTGTCCAGAAAATCGTTGACGTCTTTGACCAGATGATGCAGTTCGGAGAGAAGCCATCTATCGATTAAGGATCTCAACTTTGGTTTAGACTCGAATTTGGTCGGATCGAAATCGTCGATATTGGCATAGAGTGCGAAAAAGGAATATGTGTTTCGTAAGGTGCTCAGAAGCTTTCGGCTGACCTCGGTGATAGCCTCCTTTGAAACCCGAGTGGGTAACCAGGGATGACTTACCGAGACCAGATACCACCTCAACGCATCTGCTCCCTGAACGTCCAGAACCTCCCGGGGATCGATAACGTTACCCTTGGACTTGCTCATTTTAGCCCCGTCCTTGTCCTGGATCAGTTCGATGACAATTACGTTCTTATATGCGGGCTGATCGAACAAGAACGCGGAGATGGCCAAAAGGCTGTAGAACCATCCCCGGGTCTGATCCACCCCCTCGGAGATAAAATCGGACGGAAATCTTTCCTCGAATTTGTCTTTGTCCTCAAAGGGGTAGTGCCACTGAGCATAAGGCATGGAACCAGTGTCAAACCAGCAGTCGATGACCTCGGGCGTCCTGTGCATCTCCCCTTTGCATTTAGAGCAAGGAAAGGTTACAGTATCGATCATGGGTTTATGTAAATCCAGATTCTCAGGCAGATTCTTGCACAGGCCTTTCAATTCCTCTATGCTGGAGACGCTTTTTATCTCTTCGCAGCTGTCGCAGAGCCACAGGTTAAGGGGAGTTCCCCAGTATCTTTCCCGGGAAAGTGCCCAGTCCACGTTGTTCTCCAGCCACTCCCCGAACCTTTTAGCTCCTATCTCCGGAGGATACCAGTTTATTCTGTTATTATTGGATAGAAGCTTATCCTTATAAGCTGTGGTCCTGATATACCACGATTTTCTGGCATAATACAAAAGGGGCGATTCACATCTCCAGCAGAAGGGATAGGTGTGAAGATACATACCCTCATCAAAAAGAATTCCCCTGTCCCTTAAATCCTGGGTGATCTGGGGATCAGCATCCTTTACAAACATACCTTTCCAGGGAGTTATCTCATCTGTGAATTTCCCGGATGTGTCCACCGGTTGCACTACGGGAAGATCGTATACCCGGGAGAGCTCGTAGTCATCGGCTCCAAAGGCAGGTGCGATATGAACGATTCCCGTTCCCTCCTCGGTGGAGACAAAATCAGCTAAACACACATAGAAGGCTTTCCCCTTTTCCGTTTCCGCAAAACTGTAAAGGGGCTGGTATCTTTTTCTCTCTAATTTCTCCCCCTCAAACTCCTCCAATATTTTATATTCACCCTTAAGCACACTATCCAGAAGAGCTTTGGCCAATATCAGCTTTTCGCCCTTGTATTCCACTTTGGAATAGGTTATATCCCTTCCCATGGCCAGGGCAACGTTGGAAATCAAAGTCCAGGGAGTAGTGGTCCACACCAGAAAATGGGTGTTCTCCTCATCCTCTAATTTCATCTTTATGGTAACGGAGGGGTCTTTTACCTGCTCATACCCCTGAGCCACCTCGTGGCTGGATAGGCTGGTTTCACATCTGGGACAATAAGGAACGATCTTGTGACCGGTATAGATCAGCTCCTTTTTCCAGTACTGGGACAGTATCCACCACACCGATTCGATATACTCGTTGGAACAGGTGATGTAAGCCTTATCCAGGTCCAGCCAGTATCCGATCCTTGTGGTCAGCTCGTCCCACTCCTTCTTATATCTGAAGACACTTTCCCTGCATTTTTTATTAAACTCTGCCACTCCATAC
>JBARPA010000164.1:0-4667 GCA_049642665.1 Candidatus Zixiibacteriota bacterium | reverse complement strand
ATCTATATCAGAATGATTTTTAAGAAACTCAACCCCGGCCAGTGCATCCTGGGCATAGTCCTCGCTTGTTGCCTGTGTGCGGTCACCCGTGGAAGCCCCAAAACCGCGGTCGTCCACCCGCAAAACGGCAATTCCCCGTCGGGTGAGATAATCCGCTATAACCAGAAATGGACGATGCCCCAGGATCAAACCATCCCGGTTCTGTGCCCCGCCTCCTGAAACCAAAAGAACTGCAGGACAGGGGCAGCCTTCACGCGGCAGGGTCAGGGTGCCTGCGAGCTTGCACTGGGCTTCTGTATTTTCGTAAACCACCTCCTGCTCATCATAAGGATATGGGAGTTTCGGCTCCTGCGGACGATCAGGCTTATATACCTCTTTCACTTTTTTCAAAGCCAGAGGTTGTGAGAATTCTCCCTCATTCCATTTTCCGATTATGGCAGATTCCTCTATTCTTAGGTATCCATCAAATAAAACCTGCCCTGGGGCTCCCTCCAATTGCAGGCGGTTGTCTTCGAGGATAACCTTGCTTAAGGGAATCTCCTGGTCTCCCAGCTCTGGCCTGAGCAAAATAGCTGTGTACGTTCCGTCCGGCATTCGGGAGATTTTGAATATAACCCTCATTTCAATACCCGGGAATTTCAACTTACCCTCCCAGACCCCCTGGATATCTTTTCCAGAATCTTTTGCACAGCCTGCTAAAAGCAATGCTATTAGAATTATAACCATAATAGCTTTTGAACACTTCATTTTTAATTTATCCCATCTATGTTTATTCCTGTCCACCTTTTCCGTGAAGAGAATATTTTTACGTGGAAGAAGGCACTGGTTGATCGTAGTCTATTTGAGCATAATACTGGTGGCTAATCGCTCGGCTTCCTCCTCTGAAAAATTACCATCGATAACTGCTTTGCCTTCTAAAATAGGGGCTTTGATCGTGGGAGCCATTACCAGTTTGCCATCTATCAGGATTCCTATTCGCTTCTCCAGGTTTTCTTTGGTAATCTGGGCAAACTTCTCTTTGCCTGCTTCGGTAAGGGTTAATTCGATCACCGCCCGATCCCCCAAGGAACCAGGGAAGGCAAATTGTATATCGTCGTTGGACAAAAGGACCTCATTATGAAGATAGAATTTCTCTTCCAAACCAGGGATGGTCATCTCGGTTAAATCTTCTGCAGGTTCTGTTTCAGCCAGGCGAAACTCAACTTTTACCATTTCCGGTTTCTTCTCCGCGCCGCCGCACCCGAACAGGAATAAAATGATAAGCAAACAAGCGAACTTTCTCATAATATCATTCTCCTTTCATTTAGACTCATTTGCATTAACTCATTATCTTCAATTAAATTATATACACTTATCTGTCAACCGATATTCAATAAAAAAATTTATTATCCTCTCAAACCAGCTTTTATATCTTTACGTATTTTCTATAAAGTTTATTTATAAGATACTTTAAATAAAATGAAACATATTAAGCCAATCTATCGTATACTAATTCGAATTGATAAATGGTAACCATAACTCAAATAAAGGAGAAATGTCATGCCCAAACCCGAGAAACTCAAGTCAAGTAACTGGGGAATGATAGTTTTCGTTCTGATTCTGGTGATCATACTCATAGGCTCGGAGCTTTTCTTTGGCAAGGGAGCGTTCCGCACGGTGCTGGGCATTCTGGTCTCGATAGCTGCTCTGGTGCATCTTGTGGTTTTGTTCAGAACAAAGAATACCGGTCATTTGGTCCTGATGCTCTTTTATGTATTTATAGTGCTGACTTTCCTCACCCGCTACCAACCACTGGTACTTTTCTTTGCCATATGTGCCTTAATATTATTCATGCTGACCATTTATGTGCTTTCCACTAACCGGATCAAATGGCGTTACACCGAAGTCCTGGAGCTGGCTGCCAGGCCGGTGAATGATTCCAATGACGGTTTTACCCCGCGTCCCTTTCCAGCGGGAGATGCAAAATACACCAGAGAGGAAATAACCGGATTTGCTAAATTTCTACTTAAACACGTGATAGCTGTCCCCTACTATGAAGATGACAGGGTTTTTCTGGTGGTTCCTGAAAATATGTTCAGTCATCTTTTGTTTCTGAGACGGGATTATCGAAAAGCCACTTATGTTTCATTTGATTTTGAGGGAAAAGTCACAATTAACATTGCGAAAAAGGACTATCAAAAATACAAACAAGAATTGACCTTTGACCGACTTTGTAATTCCCTTGCAAATTTGTTCAGAGAATTCCTGGAATTGTATCAACAGGGTAAAAGCAAAAGGATCATCGAAAGGTTAAATGCTCTCAAAATTGACTCATAGGTATTTGAATACAACAATGAAGAGGAACTAAAATGGATTTCAAAAAAGCATCTCAATTAGGATCGCTTATTTCAAAGGATTATGCCCAGGATTTTCTCAGATTGCTCGTGATCTACCAAGATATATCTGCGTCCGAGGCAGCTTCGCGTCTTGATCTGCACACCAAGACCGCACAGGATTTCCTTGAGGGGCTTAGCGATCAGGGTATACTCCTCAAAAAAGAGGTGTTCGAGAAAAAAAGACCCTATTTCAGGTATTCTTTGAAAAAGAAAAAATTGACATTGGACATCGACTTCTCCACACTCTATGACCCGCAGGATCGTCAGAACAAACTGAAATGGAGGATAAGGGAGCGGAAGAATTCAAATGCCATGTTCAAAACCTCGGGTAGAGGCGATCATATTTCCGCAGTCCATTTTTTCGTGGGGCAGGGAAGGTCCAGCCAGGAAAGAACGCTCAACCTGACCACAAACCAGGGGAAATTCCTTTTTCATCTTCCTTTTCCCACCCAGCCCTTCAAAAGCGTTGCCCAGATCGTCAAAAAAGCAGAAATCGACGAAGCCTACGTCCCCGAGATCCTGGATATAGTTGAGGTTCTGGACCAGTATAAAATAATTGAAAAGGCTAAGGATTGAGATAGTCAGGTATTTTTTTGTGATGTAAACCTTTAGGTTTGCTCACACGTTTCAAGATAAAGGAATTTCCAGGGGAAAAGATTCAACTTCGGGTAGCACAGCTTATCAAGCTATGGCAACAGAATGAAGGTTAGCATTACCTTTTAATTGGAGACGCAAAAGGTAGGCTAAAATTGACCGGATTTAGGTGGGTTTTAAACATCGCTTTTATCTTCCTTTTATCAATCATTCTATTATCCAATTCGACTTTTGCACAATCCGTTTCAACAGAACTCTACGAGACAGAGGAGGATTTAAAAGAGGGATTAGAGAGAGGGGAATTGACCTATGATGAGTACCTGGAACTTCTGGATCTGATTCGCTTCAAGATCAGAATTGATTCCGAGGATACAACAAGAATTCTTTTTGTCCCCGATGTAACGTCAATTGAACCGTTTCAGCCTTTAATGGCAAAAACCAGAGTCCTTTCGCCATTAAACAAAACCATTCCATTTATACAATCTATTCCCAAAAGAAAACCTGGGTTAAAAGGTGAACTAATGTGGCAAACCTACCAGGAAATCGATGAAACCGAAAAGATTGAAAGTTACTCTATCCTAAAGTTAAAAGATAAAAGATTCTCTTTTGACTTGAGGGTGGAACAGGATGAATCAAAAAGATGGGAGGCTCAAAAAAGGTCTTTGAAGCTTTTCAATATATGGAAGTCAACGGATGTGGCTCTGGGTAACTTCGAAAAAAGAGTCGGCCTGGGACTGAATCTGGGACATCATCCGCTATTCAGATATGGGTTAGATGATTCTTTGAATATTAACGATTCATTCCTTTACCCCATCCGGGGTAGATACAATGGTATGCTTATGGAATCGAAGTTGGGTTTCCTTGGGCCGGCTTTCATTTACTCCAAGAACAGGTTCGGAAATCTGGAAGATGAGCTCTTTGCTCTGGATCTGAATTTTACCTATAAGAGGTCAAAAATCGGTTTCCTTTTCACCAGAGCCAGATTGAGAAACTCATCCAGCCAGAATTTTTTGCGGGACGATTGCCAGAGCATTTACCTGAGTCTTCTCTGGAAACATTTAAAGCTTACATCAGAGTATGCAATAATGTGGAATAAGGAGAAAGGATTCGCCTTGAATATAAATACCCGAAGAAAACCCTACCAGATATCCGCATATCTCTGGTGGTATTCCTCCCAATTCGTTCACCCTCACGGAGCAGGGGTTTCCAATCCGGATTATGAGACACTCTCTATTTTAGATGATTTGGATTTCTCATACAGGTCAAGGCAGAAAGGCGAACGGGGGATTCTTTTCAGATCAACCTATCAAATTTCCTCAGCTCTTTTTTGGGATTTTGCCTTCAACCAGTGGAGAAAAAACCCGGACTCAGATGAAAGTTTTAAATTAAAGATCGGTGGAGGTTATCATCTAAAGGAAAATCTCCTGACCCAGCTCCATTTTCTTTGGAACGATAATATGGAGCTTTCCGGTACGGATTATTTTAACCTTAGCTGGGACTGGGTCTACTCTTTCTGGGAGGTGACTTATCTCAGATTAAAAGTAGACTATAAATCGAGAAAATTAACATCCGGGACAAAAGAATATGGGGACATTCAGCTAAAGCTCGGAAAATTCAGGGTATATCCCTTTGATTTCAATATCTGGTTAAAATACAGTGATCCTGATTTCTCCTCTCCACAAAACAGCTACTTTAACC
>JBARPA010000163.1:0-3625 GCA_049642665.1 Candidatus Zixiibacteriota bacterium | reverse complement strand
CCTCCATCCACTCCACCCTCAGATTTTGCCAGCTCGAATGCCACCACCGCATCCAGCTTTTCAGCTGCCCTCATAATCCCGGGAATGACGTGCTTTATTCTGGCATTGCAGGCCATCACAATCACCTTTTCCTCTCTTAGGACCTCGAAGATATGGTGGGAATTCAAAAGGCAGACTTTGCTATGGGAACCTAATTTCTCTTTGATATGATCCGGCCTTAAATCCAGAATTCTTTGATCTAAGCTTATTTTGTGCATCTTTTCACCTCTTAATCTCAATTTATCTTTAGCTCATTTGAATATCAAAGCCAAAGCCACCGCAAACACTAATGCTGGCAGAAAGTTTGCCACCTTGATTTTTTTAATACCCAGAAGATAAAACCCTATTCCCACAATCATCAGCCCTCCGGTGGCGCTCATCTCATCTAAAATCGTCGGCCGCAGGAGAAAACTTAACTGAGCCCCCAGCAGGGTTAAAAGTCCTTGATAGATAAGCACAGTTAAAGCGGAAAACAAAACGCCCACACCCAGGCTGGAGGCAAAGGCCATGGAGGCAAATCCATCCAGGATCGACTTGGCATAAAGAATGCTGGCGTTGCCGGAGAGGCCGTCCTCAATAGCGCCCACAACTGTCATAGGCCCCACGCAGAAGACCAAAGATGAAATCACAAAGCCCAATACAAAATTTCCCGACTGGGATTTGACCTTGCTCTTTATAAACTCTCCCAGCTTCTCCAGACCTTCCTCAATTCCTAAAACCTCCCCTACCACACCTCCTAAGGCTAAACTGCCAATAACCAGAAGTATGTTTTCGGTTTTAAAGGCCAGTTTTAATCCAATCAAAATGGTGACCAATCCCAGGGCATGCATTACAGTAGTTCTGAGCCTCTCTGGAAACCTGACGCCAATCAAAATTCCCAGCAGACTACCAATGATAACGGTTGCAGTATTGACCAGAGTTCCTTTCATCCTTTAAACCTTAATATATTTTCTTGGGTCGGTTATTTTACCTTCCACACAGGAAGCTGCCACCGTGGCTGGACTGCACAGATAGACCTCAGCCCCTTTGCCCAGCTTACCCAGGAAATTCCTGTTGGAGGTGGATAGCAGAACGTCTCCTTTACCCAGAACCCCATGGTGTCCTGCGGTACACAGGCTGCATCCGGGATTGGCTATCATCGCACCCAGGCTTATGAAGACATCATAAAGCCCTGCCTTTAACATCTGGGACGCCACCTCCCGGGTGGCCGGAACGACTATCAGTCTTACCTCCGGATGTATCTTCCCAGCTTTTTTCAAAATATCAGCCGCTGCTTTGAAATCCTCAAACCTGCCATTGGTGCAGGAGCCTATAAAACCCTGATTGAAATATCTCCCTTCTACCTCCTCCACAGAAGCGACATTAAAAGGGGTGTGGGGACAGGCGATCTGAGGAGTTAAATTTTCAACATCTATTTCAATTTCATCTGAATAATCTGCATCTTTTTCTCCACTTTCTATTTCAAATCCCTCTTTTATCCTTTCCTTTAAAAAGCCCAGAGTTTCACCACTGGGATGAATGAATGGGATTTTGCCGTTGATCTCGGTAATCATAGAGCACAGGGTCAACCGTCCGGCTAAGCTCAAATTCTCAATGGGCTTTCCAAAAAATTCCAGGGATTTGTAATTGGGTTTATCCGGACCTATTTCTTTAATAAATTTTAAAGTCAAGTCTTTAGCTGAAGCAGGAGCATCGTATTTACCTTTAAAAACAACTTTCAAGGTTTCAGGTACCCGGAACCAGAGCTTTCCTGAATACCATGCAGCTACAATATCTGTTGTCCCCACACCTGTGGAAAAGGAGCCAACAGCTCCTAAAAGATTCATATGGCTATCAGTGCCGACGACTACTGATCCTGGTTTTATCATGCCATTTTCCAGCAAAACGTGCTGGCCAATACCCCAGTTAACGTCGAATAGATTTTTTATGCCCTGGCGTTTAGCAAACTCCCGGCATATAACCTGATTCTGAGCTACCTTTAGATCCTTGGCTGGAGCCTGATAATCGAAAGTAATAGCTATCTTATCCGGGTCTTTTACCTTTCCCTTATGGGTGAACTCATCGAATTCCAGAACTGCATTGGGCCCCCCAAAATCCCGGATAACCACCAATTCCACATCCGCCCAGACTCGATCACCAGCAGACACATCCTGTCCAGATGCTTTTGACAATATTTTCTCTATTATGGTCTTACCTGGCATTTTCAATATTTTTTGTTTTTAAACGTAGCGGAAGGCTTTAGCCTTCCATTCCTTCCTCTATTGCCTTCACCTATGGAGGTCTAAAGACCTCCTCTACATTTTAAACTATATCACCGTTTAGCTTTTAATCTTTTTATCAACTCCTTTGCCACCTTTTTCCCGGACAAAAGCATTCCCCCGAAGATGGGTCCCATTCGGTGGGCGCCATAAACAGCATTGGCCGCCATTCCAGTCACCCACACGCCCGGATAGATCTCCTTGGAGTTTTCTACCACAGCTTTTTCTCCAGCCTCAGCCCACATCGACTTCTCTCCCAGAATTCCGCCAGTGGAGGTGTTCAGTTGATTTCCTATCTTTTTCACTATGATATTAGCTACCTCTGTCGGATGGCCGGTGGCATCCACAACATACTTTGCCCTTACAGACAAAGGGTCAACGTGAAGATGAGCCAACTCCACTGCTGACCAGTTCAATACCAGGCCGGTTACCCTTCCTTTTTCCATCATCACATCCTCAACGGAGATCAGATTGAAAATTTTAACGCCGGCCTTAACAGCCTGGGAGCATAGAGTCGATACACACTCGACTGCATCGGCAGTATAGTAGCCCTTCTTGTATCTCTGGGATTTTATCTTCAGCTCGTCCAGAATCTTTTTACCTTTATCACCAATAACGATGTGATTGAACATCATCCCACCACCCCACATTCCGCCACCGATGCTCAGCTTTCTTTCGAAAAGCGCTACCTTGATCTTATTCTTAGCCAGATTATAGGCCGCACATAGCCCGGCCGGTCCTCCACCTACTATAGCCACGTCCATTTCGGTATAGGCTAAAAACTTTTTGTAAAAGCTGTCTACTAATGCCCGGGTGATTTCTACATCATCTAATTTCATCTCATCCTCCTATTTCAATCCCAGAACCTCCCGGTATCCTGGAATATCCATAAATCCGTGCCCGGAAACGTTGAATGCGATCACCTTCTCCTCGCCGGTTTTCTTGCATTTCTCCGCCTCGTCTATGGCACAGGCAATAGAATAGGCTGACTCGGGCGCAGGCAGGTATCCCTCGCACTGAATGAATGTTTTTGCCTTCTCGAAAACGTATTTCTCATCTGAAGGATAAGCCACTGTATCGATATAGCCTTTGTCTCGGAGCAGGCTGAGAATTGGTGAGCATCCGTGATATCTCAGGCCGTCCCCTTTTATGGGAACCATCGCAACCTGGTGACCCAGGGTATACATCTTCAATAGAGGGGTCTTTTCGGCATGGTCTGCAAAATCATATTTGTATTCACCCTGCATATTGGGAGAGGCCTGACTTTGTGCGGCAATGAATTTAATCTTCTTGCCTTCCTTTAAAACATCATGCATGAAGGGTATGGC